>NZ_JARPVX010000028.1:0-44483 GCF_033947565.1 Lichenihabitans sp. Uapishka_5 | reverse complement strand
GGACCGCCCCGTCTTCACGCCGCGCCCGATCCTGCCCGCGACGCTTGGCGCCCGGCCGGACGCGCCAGCCGCGCCGCCATCGTCGCCGCCCGTGGTCGAGGCTCCAACCCTTTCGGTGCCCTTGCCGGTCGCGCCGACGCTGAGCGCGCTCGTGCCGTCGGTCGATCCCGCGCCGGTCGTGGAACCGAGCCTCAGCGAGCCGATGCCCGCGGTGCCGGATGTCGCCGTCGCGCCGACCATCGATCCACCCGCGGACGAGGTCCCGACGGGCGACATCCGCAGCCGCGACGAGTCCGGTCGGCCCGCCATGCCGCGCCAGTCGACCCGCGCACCCCGCAACGGCCGCATCTGGATCGTGGCCCTGGCGGCGCTGGCGACCGTGGTTGTGATCGCCCTCACGGCCTGGAAGCTGCGCGACCGCCCGGAAGAACTGGTGCGCGCGCCCATCCCGCCGCCGCAGGTCGAAGCCACGCCGGGCAAGATCGTCGAGCGCGCCGACGGCACCGTCGTGGGCGGCGACGACGAAGCCACCGAAACCCAGCCGACGGCCCCTGCCGTGCCGGCGTCCCCCGCCCCCGTCGGCTCCGCCGCCCAGGCGGTGCTGCCGGTGTCGGCATCGAGCGCCGGCACGGCTGCCCAGCCGGCCAACGACCAGATGATCCCGGTGTCCTACAAGGCGGCCGTGCTGGTGGCGGCACCCGACACGCCCGAAAAGGTGACCACCTACGTCGGCTCGGTGGTATGGCGGGTCGAGAGCGCCAATGCGGGCCAGGACCAGAAGGTCACCACCGCGGTGCGGGCCGACATCGACGTGCCGGACGCCAAGATGCAGATGACCATGGAGATCCGCAAGAACACGGAAGCGCAGTTCCCGGCGTCCCACACCATCGACATCAAGTTCACGCCCGGCCCCGGCAGCCCGATGGGCAACGTCAAACAGATCGACGTGCCCCAGATGCGGCGCGAGGATGCGGCCACGGGAGAGCCGCTGGTGGGCGTGCCGGTGACGATCACCAACAACTACTTTCTGGTCGGCCTGACGCGCGGCGAAGCCGAGGCCCGCAACGTCGAGGCGATGCGCAGCCGCGGCTGGTTCGACATCCCGATGGTGCTCGAGGACGGCAAGCCGGCCAAGATCACCTTCGAGAAAGGGGCCTCAGGCGACCGCATCATCGCGGACGCCCTGGCGACCTGGAGCAAGCCCTGAGCCGCGACGGCGACCCGGCTCACAGGCGGTCGAGCGCCTCGCGGGCCGAGCGCAGGATCTGCCGGGCCTGATCGGCCTGATCGGGTGACAGCACCCCATGCCGGAGGCGACGGAACACCGTCATCCGTAAGGCCATGACCTCTTCGGCCAGGGCCGATTGTCGGATATCGCCCGACGCTTCGTCGAGCTGTGCCTGGACACGGGCGAGTTCCGCCGCGTTCTCGGCCAGGTAGCCGCGCCCCCCATCCGTGATGGTGAACAGCCGCTTGTTGCCTTCCGCCACCGAGGTGACGAGGTCGGCTTCCTCGAGCATCTGCAGCATCGGGTAGATCGAGCCCGGGCTGGGGCTGTAGGCGCCCGCGAAGCGCGCTTCCAGCGCCTTGATGATGTCGTAGCCATGCCGCGGCGCTTCGGCGATCAGGCCGAGCACCACCAGCCGAAGCGCACCGGGGTCGAACATGCGCGGCCCCCGACCGCCGAACGGGCCACCGCGGTGCCGGCCGAAGGGTCCGCCGCGACCGCGACGGCCCATGCCACGCGGGGCATCGGCCTCATCGCCCATGAAGGTCGGCCTGCCGCAGCGACCGAAGAAGGAATGTTTGAAGCGCATCGTCGAACCCTCTGCCGGGACCATCCCGTGGCGATATATCTTTGCATCGATATATCGTTTTGCAAGAGGAGACTGTGGCGCGATAAAACGCCGGTCCGGAAACGAAAAAGCCCGGACTAAATGGTCCGGGCTTTCTGCGTGGCGTCGTTTGTCCACCCGGCCGAAACCGGTGGCGTTGCCTTGGCGGTCGGATCCCCTGGAATAGGCGGATCCCGCATTTCCCTGCTGGTCGGCGGCGAGACCGGGCCAAGCGGTGTCCACTTGGCCCTGATGACTGCTAGGCCGCGGCCTGCTGCGGCTGGGCTTTCACCACCACCGCCTTCGGCTCGGCCGGGGCGCCGTTCCATTCGGTGTTGGCCGGGATCGACTCGCCCTTCATCACCAGGGTCAACGGCCCGAGCCGGGCGTGATCGCCCACATGAGTGTCATACAAGACCGTCGAGCCGCCACCGATCGTCACGCCGGTGCCGATATTGACACGGCCGACCTTCATCACCCGGTCCTCGTAAAGGTGGGTCTGCAGCGCCGCCACGGCGTTGATGGCGGCGTGATCGCCGATCGTCACGCAGTCGAATTCCGTGATGTCGGTCATGTCCATATAGACGCCCTTGCCGATGTGGCAGCCGAACAAGCGCAACACCCAGGGCAGGAACGGCGTGCCGCGCAGATGGTCGAGCAGCAGGCGACCGGCCAGCACGAAATACAACACGCCGACGGCTTCGGTGCGCAGCGCCCACCACGACCACATCGGCTGGGTGGTCGGCCCATAGCGGCCCATGGTGAGCCACTTGGCCACGATGGTGATGCCGGTCATCGTAAACGCCATGCCGACCGCGACCGCCACGAAGGTCCAGAAGGCGCCGGTGTAATCCTCGTCGAGGATTTTCGGGCCGATGACGTCCACGGCCCAGGTGCCGAAGACGATGAACAGCATGGTGGGCAGCGAGATGCGGATCGCCTCGATGACGCCGCGCATGCGCTTCTTCCAGCGCGGCGGCTCGTAGGTCCAGACCGACTCGCCGGTGTCGAAGCGCTGGCGCACCGGCAAGCGGATCGGCGGCGTGCCGAACCAGGTGTCGCCCACCTGCATCATTTCGTTGGCGGGCGGCTTCGATTTGATGCCGATCAGCGCCCCCTCGGGGATGCGGGCGCCGGTCGGCACCACGCCGTCGTTGCCCACGAAGACACGCGAGCCGGTGACGACCTTCTTCAAGGTCATCCAGCCGCGCCGCACATCCTCGTCGCCGAGCATCACCTCATCAGCGATGAAGCACTTGTCGCCGATCTCGACGAGGTCGAAGCGGCTGCCGAGGTTGGTCGAAATCTCGCTGTCGTCGCCGATCTTGGCGCCCATCAGCCGATACCAGATCCGCATATAGATCGTGGCCGACAATGAGCCGAGCGTGTCGAGCGTGATGTCGGAGGTGAGGCTGACGACCCACTTGCGGAAGTAGAACCACGAGAAGGTCGAGTAGGTGCCCTCCTGTTCGCGCGGCAGCACGATCCAGCGGATCGCCGTGACGAAGGCCACCGTGAGAATGACCAGCACAAAGGAAGTCGGCCAGGCCAGCAGCGGCAGCGACGCCAGATAGGCCCAGCGCTGCACTTCCGGAATGGCCAGCCAGGCGTCGATCTGGTCGAAGGCCCAGAAGGCCGGGAAGATCGGCAGTAGGCCGAGCGGCGGGATGAGCAGCACCGCCAGCACATAGGCGACCCCCTGCAGGGCGCGATGCGACCGGGACGCCTCGGCGGGGGGCGGCAGGGCGCCGAGGTCCACCGTGCCGACCTTGCGACCGGGCGAGCCGTCCCAGATTTCGGCGGCACCGACCCGGGTGCCGGAACTCAGCGCCGTCAGGTCGAGCAGTTCGGCGCCGTCGCCGATGACAACGTCGTTCTCGATCACGCAGGAGGTGCCGAGGTAGGTGTCGCTGCCGATCGCAATGGTGCCGACGATGAAGCTGGCCCCCTCGACGCGGACATTGTTGAAATTGACCTTGCTGCCGATGCTGACGCCGTCGCCGATGGTCAGCAGGTCGGCTGCGCCGACCTCGATACCGCCGATCTGGGCGTCGGCCCCGACCTTGGCGCCGAGGCTGCGCAGGAACAACGGCATCAACGGCGAGCCCTGGAACCAGTTGCCATGCGTCAGCGCCACGAAGCGCTGCGCCAGCCACCAGCGGAAATAATAGGTGCCCCAAAGCGGGTACACGCCGGGCTTCATGCGCCCGAGCAGGATCCACTTGGCCGCGATCGCCATGACGACGGTGGCGATGTTGATCACGATATAGATGCCGACCAGCCAGGCGGCCTCCTCGAGCAGCGTGGCGTCGCTGCCCGATAACAGCATGTAGCTGATGAACACCCCGAGCCACTGGAAGGTCATCAGGCACAAGATCACCGGCAGCACCGCCGCCTGGGCGAGGCCGCAGAAGAAGCGGCGGCGCAGCGGCGCCGGCGTGAAGGACAGGTCGCGGGCCGCCGCGACACCACCGGCGTTGCGGGTGTCGAGCTCTGCCGCGATGGCCCGCAGCGAGCGAGCCCTGTACATATCCTGCAGCGTCAGGCCGGCGAGCCGGGGCGTCAGGCGCACGGCCGACACGAAACGGGCCGCCAGAAGCGAGTGACCGCCGAGGTCGGTGAAGAAATCGGCGTCGAAGGGCATCGGCTGCGGCGGCAGCACCCCCCGGGCCGCCGCGAGCAACACCGCCTCGGTGTCGCTCCGCGGCTCTTCCTGGGCTTCCGTCACGACCCGCTGGCTCAACGGCAACAGTTTCAGGGCCTTGCGATCGGCCTTGCCGGACGGCAGGCGCGGCAGCGTTTCTACGATCTCGAACCGGGCCGGGATCATATAGGGCGGCAGTTCCGCCTTCAGGGCCTCACGAAGCAGCTTGGGGTCGAGCGAAGCGGCGTCGACCGGCACCAGGAAGGCGACCAACTGGTCGATGCCGTCGTCGCTGCGCAGCACCGCTGTGGCCTGCGCGATGCCGGGTTGATCGGACAGCTTCGCCTCGATCTCGCCCAGCTCGACCCGGAAACCGCGGATCTTCACCTGGTCGTCGATGCGGCCCCGGAAGGCGATGTTGCCCTGGGCATCGAGCACCACCGCGTCGCCCGAGCGGTAGAGGACGGGATCGCGGCCGTCGCCCCCATAGGGGTTCTTGATGAATTTCTCGGCCGTCAGGGCATCGCGCTTCAGGTAGCCGCGCGCGATGCCGGGGCCGCCGATCAGCAGTTCCCCCTCGACCCCGGGCCCGCATAAGGCGAGCGCCTCGTCGGCCACGTAGCAGGTATAATTGGCGATCGGCCGGCCGATCGTCACGGCCTCGTCGGGTCGCACTTCGGCGGCGGTCGCCACGACGGTGCTCTCGGTCGGGCCATAAGTGTTGAAGATGGAGCGGCCGGGCTGCCACCAGCGCTGCGCGAGCGCCGCCGGACAGGCTTCGCCGCCCAGGATGATGAGCCGCAGGCTCGGCACATCGCGGGTCAGCATGGCCAACAGCGTCGGCACGGTGTCCAGCACCGTGATGCCCTGGTGGTTCATCAGGTCGGGCAGCCGATCGACCTCGCCGAGCGTTTCGGCCGAAGCGACAAACAACGTCGCCCCCACCATGAAGGGGATCCAGATCTCCTCCATCGACAGGTCGAACGCCACCGAGGCGCCCTGGAACACCACGTCCTCGGAGGAGATGTGGTAGAGCAGGTTGGCCGAGCGCAGGTAATGGCAGATGTTGCGGCCCGTGATGACGATGCCCTTCGGCACGCCGGTCGAGCCCGAAGTGTAGATCAGATAGGCCGGATGGGCCGGCGTCGCACCGGCGGCACGCGGGTCGAGCGGGCGCAGGTCGGCGGCATCAACGAGGTCGGCCGCCACCAGGGCGGGGCATGGAAAGGCGCCATCGGCCTTGGTCCGCGAGGCGTCGACGGTCAGGACGACGGCCGCTTCCGCATCGCCCAAACATACCGCGATGCGATCCACCGGCGCATCGGCGTCGAAGGGCAGCCAGGCGGCACCAGTCTTTGCCACCGCGATCTGGCCGATCAGCAGGTCGGCGCCGCGCGGCATCCACAGGCCGACGACATGGTTCGGCCCGATGCCCCGCCGCACCAGGCCGCGCGCCAGAGCCGTCGCGGCCGCATCCACCTCGGCATAGGTCAGGGCACGCTCGCCGAAGCGGATCGCCACCTTACCGCCATGCGCCGCCACCGTGGCGTCGAAAATCTCGCTGAGCAGTTCGTCACGCAGCAGGTCTGGCCGCTGCGGGCCCTGCAGGATCGCCAACCCTGCGGTCCCGGTCCCCTCAGGGGCCGGCGCCACAGTTTCCGCCTGGTCCAGCACGACCCTGTCTTGAATCCCCATCGGTCCCCACGATCGCACCACAGCGCTTCACGACGGCGCCACCGTGCCCCGCCGCGATCCGGTCGGCCGAGCACACCCTCAACCGAGAAGCTGTGATGTCGCACCGATTCGTCAACCCGGTCGCCATTCAACATGACGATCTGGTCATGGCCATGACGCGGGGGCGCTGAATGGGTCGTGAATGCGACCCGGCGCCTTGCGGATCACGCCGGAAAGGCATGCTCCAGTTCGATCAGGATCTCCCGTTCCCGTGCCGACACCCGGGCGAAGCCCAGGATGCCGCCCGCCGCGTCTGCCACCGCATGGGCGCGATGCAGCAGATCCGCCCGCAGCCCTTCCACGGCACGGGGCGGCATGTCGGCGCAAAGCGCCACGATGAAGCTTTTCCAGCGCTCGAACAGTTCCGGGTCGGGGCGCCGGACCAGCCAGGATTCGAGCAGAACATGGCTGGCGCTGCCGGGCGCGATCCCGGCCGCCTCGGCGGCCTGCAACAAGGCCGCACGCTCCTTGTCGTGCAGGTCGCCGTCGGCCCAGGCGATCGCCACGACGGGGATCAGCGTCAGGGCCGCGACCGTGTCGCCGGCAACGTCCATGTCGCGCAACCGGTCGAACGCGCCCGCATCCGCGAGGCCAAGATCGGTCGCGGCTGCAGGGTCGGCCCGAAGGCCGAGCCGCAGCCGTTCGTTCTCCCGCGTGAAGAAGGCGTCTTCCAGACTGCGCCCACGCACCTGAAGGTCGTTGCTGTCCATGGCGTTGTTCCCCGCGAGACCCAGGCTTGCTGCCCATCCCGCCAGGGCTGACGGCCAGGGCGGCCCGATCGTTCCCGGGCCGTTCAGAACCATTCGGCCCGGCCGCGTCGAAACCACAGCACGCGACCTTGGACGATCTCGCTATTCGGCGCCTCGGCGGCAGCCTTGCCGGCCAGAAGATGCAGCAAGGCGCGACACACACCCCCGTGGCCCACCACCACGTC
The DNA here is from genome assembly GCF_033947565.1 of Lichenihabitans sp. Uapishka_5. Classification (NCBI taxonomy): domain Bacteria; kingdom Pseudomonadati; phylum Pseudomonadota; class Alphaproteobacteria; order Hyphomicrobiales; family Lichenihabitantaceae; genus Lichenihabitans; species Lichenihabitans sp. Uapishka_5. The sequence goes on along the minus strand of NZ_JARPVX010000028.1, from coordinate 37,336 downwards.
GCCGGTTTGCAGCCCATCGAGCCAGGGCCGCAGCCGCTGTGCCAGCCCGGCGTAGCTTTCGCCGCCCGGCGGCACGAAGCTCCACTTATTGCGCTGCCGCTCTTTCACCAGCGGCCGCACCGTGGCCTTCAGCTCTCCCCAGGTGCGCCCTTCCCAGTCGCCGAAGCCGATCTCGCGCAGCCGCGCGTCGGTGTCGTAGCCGGAAGGATCGAGGCCGAGCGCGTCGCGCACCCGCTCCATCGTGTCCCGGGTGCGGCCGAGCGGAGAGGCCTGGTAACGCAACGCATCGGGGCGCCGCCCTTGTTCGGCCAGCACGGCCTTGAGGATGCGGCCGGCGCCGGATGCCTGGTCACGACCGACGGCGTTCAACGGGACGTCGCGCCCACCCTGCAGGCGGCCTTCGCGATTCCAGTCGGTTTCGCCGTGCCGGATGAAGAAGAAGTCCGGCCGGGTCTCGGCCTCAGCCCTGCCCCACGATGGAGATATCGGGGGCGTCCGGGTTCTTCATGCCGACCACGTGGTAGCCGGCATCGACGTGCAGGATCTCGCCCGTGATGCCGCGCGAGGCGGGCGACAACATGAAGACGGCGCTTTCGCCGACCTCCTCGATCGTCACGGTGCGGCGCAGCGGGGCGTTCAACTCATTCCACCGCAGGATGTAGCGGAAATCGCCGATGCCCGAGGCGGCCAGCGTCTTGATCGGGCCGGCCGAGATGGCGTTGACGCGGATGTTCTTCTCGCCGAGGTCGGCCGCGAGATAGCGCACGCTGGCCTCGAGGGCCGCCTTGGCGACACCCATGACGTTGTAATGCGGCATCCATTTTTCGGCGCCGTAATAGGTCAGCGTCAGCATGGCGCCGCCGTCCGGCATCATGGTTTCGGCCCGCTGGGCGACGGCCGTGAAGGAATAACAGGAGATCAGCAGCGACTTGGTGAAATTGGCTTCGGAGGTTTCGACGTAGCGCCCCGTGAGCTCGTCCTTGTCCGAGAAGGCGATGCAATGCACCACGAAATCGATCTTGCCCCAGAGCGCCTTGACGGTCTCGAAGACGGCGTCGAGCGAGGCCGCATCGGTGACGTCGCAATGGCCCACCACGGTGGCGCCAAGCTCCTTGGCAAGCGGCCGCACCCGCTTCTCCAGGGCCTCGCCCTGATACGTGAAGGCGAGTTCCGCCCCGGCCTCATGGGCCGCGCGGGCGATCCCCCAGGCGATGGAGCGACTGTTGGCGACGCCCATGACGAGACCGCGCTTGCCCTTGAGAAGGCCGCTCACAGGCGAATCGATCGCCGCGTTCTCCACCTGCGCCATCACCCCACCAAACCTTTTCGAGCAGCCCCGCGTCCGCTGCGCCACAGGACCATGCCGCCGTCTTATCCCATGCTGGACCGGCAAGGAAAGAGCGGCGGCAGGCCCGTGGCCATTTCCTCCACGCGGGGCGGCCCCGGTCGATCGGAACGGCCGCACGCCCGCAGCTGCCAAATAAACACGGGCCCGCCCGCCAGGCGGCATAGGCGCGGCCCCCGGGCTGGCTTATGATGCTTAATGAAGCGTTACCGCCTTGAGGGAGGGCCGGTGCCATGGAGACGATTTGCGACGCCGGGTACCGGGACGAGCTCGCGCGACTGACCCCTAGCCTCCGGCGCTTCGCGCGGGCGCTCGTTCGCCATCATCTGGTCGATGTCGCGGACGACCTCGTGCAGGCGACCTTGACGCGCGCGCTCGGCGGCGACCAGGGCCGGCGCGGCACCCGCCTCCATGTGTGGCTGGTGTCGATCCTGGTGGGCCTGCATCGCGACCAGGTGCGCGACCTCGGGGCCGAGCAGCGGATCGGTTCCGCCAGCGACGCCGCCACACCGACGGGCCAGCCCTGGAAATCGGGGCGTCGCGATGTTGCGCTGCTCGGCAGCATCCCGGTCGAATATCGGGAGTCTCTCCTGCTCGTGGTGCTGGAAGGCATGAGTTATGCCCAGGTGGCCGAGTGCCTTGGGTTGTCGGCCGCCACGGTGGCGACCCGGGTGGCGCGGGCGCGGGACTATCTGGCGCGCGCCCAGGCGGGCTGGTCGGGCGGCAAGCCGGCTGTGGCCGGCGCCCGGACGACCTCCCACCTCCGTCTGGTGAAGTGATCCGACACCCCGATGATGCGGCCTTTCAGCGACGTCGACCTTCACGCCTTCGTGGATGGACAGGTGAGCCCGGAGCGCCGGGCCCTGATCGATGCCTATCTCAAGGTCACTCCGGAGGAAGCCTCCCGGGTCGACCTGTGGCGGCGCCAGAACGAGGCGGTCCGCACGATTTTCGCAGGGGCGGCTTCCGAGCCGGTGCCGCTGTGGCTGACGATCGGCCAGGTCGCGTCGGGACGGGCCCGCGCCCCGAACAACAGCCGCGACGCAATCCAGGACAACCGGCTGCCCCGCTCGAAGCCGTCCCGCCCGGTCGGCGCATCGGCGCGGCCGGCCGGCGTCGGTCGCCTGCTCAGACCCATCGGTGTCGCCGTCGTGGCCTTTCTGGCCGGTGCCGCGATGCCCTCGCTGCTGCCGGCCTTGCCGACCGCGATCGAAAACTGGCTGCCCGCCACACCGCGCATGGGGCAGATGCGGCGTGTGGCCGAGCGCACGATCGAGGCCCACCGCACCTTCAGCGTCGACCCCGACCGGCCGGTCGAGATCACCGACCAGCCGGCTGGCGCCCTGGCGGCCTGGTTTCGGCACCATGTCGCGGTGCCGGTCCGGGTGCCGGACTTGACGAAGCTCGGCTGGACGCTGCGAGGGGGCCGGGTGGTGCCGGCCGACCAGGGCCCCGCCGCCCTGATGGTCTACGAGAACGCGGTCGGTGACCGGCTCAGCCTCTTGGTGGCGGGGGTCAACAATCCGAACCTGTCCGACACCAGCTTCGCGCTGCTGCCCGGCCCGACCCTGACCTGGCTCGACGGCCCCGTGGGGTTCGGCCTCGTCACATCCAAGGAAGGCTCCTGGCTGCGCGACAACGCGGCGGCGCTCTACCGCGCCGTTTATGCCGGTGGCGACGGCTGAAGGGTCAGCCGTCGAAATGGGTTCTGGGATTATAGGGCTTCTCGGATTCCCAGCCGCGCATCAGCCCGTCGAGCGTTTCGTCGGCCTCGTCGGGCAGGACGATACGCGGGGTAATCAGCAGATCGCCAGCCGCCTGCCCGCCACCGGCCGGCAGCCCCTTGCCGCGCAACCGCAGGGTGCGGCCGTTGCGGGCCCCGGGCGGCAGGCTGAGTTCGATGGCGCCGTCGAGCGTCGGCACGTTGACCTTGGCGCCCAGCACGGCCTCGTAGAGTGTCACCGGCAGATCGACCCTGAGGTCGCGGCCATCGACCTGAAACACCTTGTGCTTGCCGATCCGCACCGTCACCAGGGCGTCGCCCGGCACGCCACCGGTCGGCGACGGCTGACCCTGCCCCTTCAGGCGGATCTGCTTGCCATCCTCGATGCCGGCCGGCACCTTGATCTCCAGGGTGCGTCCCGTCGGCAGGGTGACGCGCGCCTGGGCGCCCGCAACGGCTTCCGACAGCGTCACCGTGACATCGGCCTTGACGTCCTCGCCCCGCACCGGGGCCGACGACGCCCCAGGGCGCCCGCCGCGCCCGCCGCCGCCAAACAGGTCGGCGAAGAAATCGCCCGGGTCGACACCCCCCTGTGGCCCGCGCCCGCCGCCACGGCCGAACGGGTTGCCACCGGCCTCGAACTCGAAGCCGCCCGCGCCGCCGCGCCGCCCGCCAAATCCTTCGAAGCCCTGGGCGCGCGGCTTGCCGTCGCCGTCAATTTCGCCGCGGTCGAACTGGCCGCGCTTCGCGTCTTCGCCCAGGATCTCATAGGCCTGGTTGATCTCGGCAAACCGCTCCTTGGCCTTCACATCCTTGTTCTGGTCGGGATGGAACTGCTTGGCGAGACGCCGAAACGCCTTCTTGATCTCGTCCGCGCTGGCGGACTTGGACACGCCGAGCGTGGAATAGGGATCGCGCATTCAGAACTTCCGGCACAGGCGCCGACGTTGGGCGCCGCTCGTCGCTACCTCAATTGGGTGCCCGTGTCGCGCTCGGCAAGATTGTCGCTCTTCCTGGCCCCGGCATCCTTGCCGGCAGCGCGATCGGGCGGCGCCGTCAAACGGCCCACCACCCAGTCGCCACTGTTGACGCGGCAGGCGGTGGATTGCGCGACGGTTTCGGCCTCGCCCTTGATCGACACATGGGCCGAGAAGGGTCGACAGATGCCGTCGCCCTTGGGGTAGACCTGGGCCAGCGGCACGAACGACCCTTTGGCGCCGGAGCGCGGGTTCTCCCAGGCCACGGCCGCCCCGTTGCCCTGCGGGTCGAGGGCCGTATCGAGGGCCGACTTGGCCCGCCGCGCGTCCTCGACATCCATCTGGGACGAGAATGGCGATGCGTGGCCCTGTGGCAGCTTGATGGTGCCGGTGGGTGTTTCGTCGGCCACCGTGCCGCTCATCGGCACCGCCAGCGAGCAACCGCCGAGACCAAAGGCACAGAACGTCGCTAGGATGGCGACAGGGCGCCAACCGGGGGCGCGCCGCCCTGTCGCACCTTGAAACATCGTGGCCCTGTCCTTCATCGCACACTACCAGACTGGGTCAATTCACACACAGGAGAGAGCTATCGTGAATGCGTTAACCGTCGGTGACTTCACCCTTTCAGACGATCCCTTCGGCCTGATGCGCGCCTGGATGGACGAGGCGAAAGCGAGCGAGCCCCGCGATCCGAACGCCATCGCCTTGGCGACCGTCGACCCCGATGGCCTGCCGGACGTCCGCATGGTGCTGCTGAAGGATTTCGATGCGCGGGGCTTCGTGTTCTACACCAACGACGAAAGCGCCAAGGGCGAGCAGCTGGCCGGCACCCCGCAGGCGGCGCTGGTGCTCTATTGGAAGTCGCTGAACCGGCAGATCCGGGCGCGCGGCCCTGTGACGGCCGTCAGCGATGCCGAATCCGATGCTTATTTCAACAGTCGCCACCCGCGCAGCCGCGTCGGCGCCATCGCCAGCGCCCAGTCGCGGCCGCTCGAAAGCCGGGAAGCCCTCGAGGATCGCGTCACGGCGCTCGAAAAGCAGTTCGGCGACGGGCCGATCCCCCGCCCGGCCAATTGGCACGGCTTCCGCATCGCGCCACAACAGATGGAGTTCTGGCAGGACAAGCCGAACCGGCTGCACGACCGGGTGGTGTTCCACTTCGACGCCGCGGGGCGCTGGACGCGGCAGCGACTGAATCCTTGAACTGAAGCCACGATCCTGTCAGGGCTTCGGCCTGCGCCGGAGCCGCCTCGCCGATGTCCAACACCCCTCGCCGCACCATGCTGCTCACCGGCGCGTCGCGCGGGATCGGCCATGCGACCGTGAAGCGGTTCTCCTCGGCGGGCTGGCGCGTCATCACCTGCTCGCGCTACGCCTTCCCGGAGAATTGCCCCTGGGAGGCCGGGCCGGAAGACCATCTGCAGATCGACCTGGCCGACCCGGCCAGCACCGAGCGGGCGATCGCCGAGGTGCGCGAGCGGCTGACCGATCGCCGGCTCGACGCGCTGGTCAACAACGCCGCCATCTCGCCCAAAGGGCCAGGCGGCTCCCGCATGGGCACGATCGAAACGGGGCTCGCGGACTTCCAGCGCGTGTTCCAGGTGAATTTCTTCGCGCCGCTGATGCTGGCGCGCGGCCTGCTCGAAGAGCTTCAGCAAGCCCAGGGGTCGGTCGTCAACGTCACGTCGATCGCCGGATCGCGCGTCCATCCCTTTGCGGGCGCCGCTTATGCGACCTCGAAGGCAGCCCTGGCGGCGCTGACCCGGGAGATGGCGTCGGACTTCGGCCCACGTGGTGTCCGGGTCAATGCGATCTCGCCGGGGGAGATCGACACCGCGATCTTGTCGCCCGGCACCCAGAAGATCGTCGAACAGCTGCCGATGCGCCGCCTCGGCAAACCCGAGGAGGTCGCCAAGGCGATCTATTTCCTGTGCACCGAGCAGTCGAGCTATGTGCATGGCGCAGAGATCCACATCAACGGCGGCCAGCACGTATGACGGCGCCCGCCGTGCTCGAAGCCACCGACGCGCGGCTCTACCCGGCGCGGCCCATCCTGGCGGCCAGCATCGCGGTGTTCCGCGACGGCCGCGTGTTGCTGGCCGAGCGCGTCAACCCGCCGGCCGCGAACTGCTTCTCGCTGCCGGGCGGCCTTGTGGAGCCGGGTGAAACCCTCGAGGCCGCCGCCCTGCGGGAATTGATGGAGGAAACCGGCGTTTCGGCCCGCATCCTCGGCTTCAACGACCATGTCGAGGTGCTGGAGCCTGACCCGGACGGCCGCATCAGACGGCACTTCGTGGTGTGCTCCTTTGTGGGCGAATGGCTGTCGGGCGAAGGCACCACCGGGCCGGAAGCCCGGCGCATCCTGTGGGCGGATCCGCTCGACGTGGATCACCTCGCCACCACGCCGGACCTGCTGCGCGTTTTGCGCTCGGCCCTGCGGTTCTTTCCCGCCCGCCCGTGAAGGCGGCCGCGCTGCTGGCGCCGTTGTTGATGGCCGCCACCGCGGCCGCGCCCCTGCCGCCCGAGAAACCACCGGGCGTCGAGGCCCCGGCGTCGCCCGCCACACCGCAAGGCGCCGAAACCCTACCGCCGTATCAACCCGAGGTGGAGCGCCTCGCCACCCTGATGGGCACGCTCGCCTTCATGCGCGACCTGTGCGGCGCGACCGACGCGGCGCAATGGCGGACCAGGATGGAAGACCTGCTGGCCGCCGAAGGCTCCACCCCGACCCGCCGCGACAGGCTGGCGGGCGCCTTCAATGCAGGGCTGCGGGGTTATGCGGCCACCTACCGCCGTTGCACCCCCGCCGCCGCCCTGGTGATCGACAGGGCGCTCAGCGAGGTCGGACACCTGACGCAGGATCTGGCGAACCGCTTCGGCGGCTAGGTTCCAGCCCGCATCCAGACATGCGCCGCGACCGATGCAGCCTTGCAGCAATGCGTATAGTCATGCGCTCAGCACATGGGTATCTATGGTGTCAACACGGAGACCATCATGACCCACATCATCGCCAAGCTTCGCGCCGTCCTCGCCAACCGCCGCGCTTATCATCGTGCCATCGCCGAGATCGCTCAGCTCGACGAACGCGAATTGACCGACATGGGCGTCGATCGGGAGACACTGGTGGCCGGAGCCTATTCGGAAGTCTACGGCGTCGCGCGCTGAGCGCAGTATCCCCTATCGGGTTCGGACGCGTAGCGATCCGGGCTGCCAGTCGACCGCATTATCGGCGCCGCGTTAACCTTAGGTTAAATCGGGCGCTGGCCGCGACGGCCCTCAGTGGCTAGTGTGCGACTCGCATGTTTACCACAACCGAAAACACCGATGACCGCTTCGATGCGGCCGACGAGCGCAGGGCAGCCCTGGCCTATGTAAGCGAGGCCTTTGCGGAGGCGACGCTCGATGGCATCGAGGACGTGTGCTTCGCCCAGGCCGCCTTGTTCACGGCCCTGGAATCGATGGTGCGCAACTTCGGCGAAGAGCCGGTCGCAACCTTCGCAGAAGGGCTCGCCGAGCGGGTTCGGCAAGGCGAGTTCTCGATCGCCGGGCGCCACTGACGCCCGCTCTCCTGTCTGCTGAGGCTGCCTCGATGCAGGGACAAGCCGTGTTGTCGAGTGCGAGACTCGATAACGGTGACCTTCCTCCTGCCGTGGCCCGGCTGCGGGCCCGTATCCTTCAGGCGGCGCGAAGCGGATCGATCGACGACCTGCTGATCCCCATCCAGTGGAACGAGGTTCCGCCGCTGTTCCAGCCCGGCCAACCGCGCGATTTCGATCCGCTGGCTTTTCTGAAGCGGCAATCGTTCGACGGGCAAGGTCGTGAGATGCTGGCGATCCTGTCAGCCGTGTTCCGGTCGCCCCATGCGGTGCTGCGGCAGGGTGCGACGCAGAGCTACGTCTGGCCCGTCTTCCCCGCCGTCCCCGCGCCGACGCCCTGGCCGCAGCAACGATTGGCGCCCTGGACTTGCGTGCGCTTCGCCGATCTTCAGACCTCGTCGCCCGATGGCGGCCCACTGGTGCACCGCACCGCCATCGGGCCTGATGGCACCTGGCATTATTTCTGGACGGTGGCGACGGGCTGGCCCGCACCTGCACCGGGGAGCCCGATGCTTGCACCAGGGCAGCCCCGCCGCTAACACGCCCACTCGGTTGTTCCTCCTGCCCGATCTGCCATGCCCCATCGCCCTCTCGTGTTTTCCGGCGTGCAGCCGACCGGCAACTTGCACCTCGGCAACTACCTTGGCGCCATCCAGCGCTTCGTGGCGCTGCAGGACAGCCACGACTGCATGTATTGCGTGGTGGATCTGCATGCCATCACGGTGCCGCAGGACCCGGCCGAGTTGCGGCGCACCACGCGCGAAGTCGCGGCGGCCTTCATGGCGGCGGGCGTCGACGCCACCAAGCACATCATCTTCAACCAGAGCCGCGTGTCCGGCCATGCCGAACTCGCCTGGATCTTCAATTGCGTGGCCCGCCTCGGCTGGCTGAACCGCATGACGCAGTTCAAGGAAAAGGCCGGCAAGGACCGCGAGAACGCCTCCGTCGGGCTTTACGCCTATCCGGTCCTGATGGCGGCCGACATCCTGGTCTACCGCGCCACCCACGTGCCGGTCGGCGACGACCAGAAGCAGCACCTCGAGCTCGCCCGCGACATCGCCCAGAAGTTCAACCTCGATTTCGGCGCGTCGATCGCGGCGCAGGGCCACGTCGAACATTTCTTCCCACTGCCCGAGCCGCTGATCCAGGGCGCCGCCACCCGGGTGATGAGCCTGCGTGAGGGCGCCAAGAAGATGTCGAAGTCGGACCCGTCCGACAATTCGCGCATCAACCTCACCGACGACGCCGACACCATCGCGCTGAAAGTCCGCCGCGCCAAGACCGACCCGGACGCCCTGCCGTCCGAACTGGAAGGGCTCGAGGGCCGACCCGAGGCCGCCAATCTCGTCGGCATCTTCGCAGGACTGTCCGGGCGCAGCCGGGAGGCCGTGCTGGGCGAATTCGGCGGCGGCCAGTTTTCCGGCTTCAAGGCGGCGCTGGCCGATCTCGCGGTCAGCAAGCTTGCCCCGATCGCCGGCGAAATGAAGCGGCTGCAGGCCGATCCCGGCCACATCGACGCCGTGCTGAAAGATGGTGGCGAGCGCGCCTCGGCGATCGCGGTCGAGACGATCGCGGCCGTGAAGGACATCGTCGGCCTGCTGCGCTAGGACCCTTCGGCATGACCCTGCCCCGCATCGACCTCGCGCCCGGCCTGTCGATCCCCCGCATCGTCACCGGCCTGTGGCAGGTAGCCGACCAGGAGCGCGACGGACGCACGCTCGACCGCGAGGCTGCGGCCGATGCCCTCGCGGCCTATGCGGCGGCGGGGTTCGACGGCTTCGACATGGCCGACCATTACGGCAGCGCCGAACTGATCGCCGGCGCCCTGCTGGCCCGGCATGCGGCCGACGACCCGAACCGCCCGCGCACCTTCACCAAGTGGTGCCCGACGCCCGGCCCGATGACCCGCGCCGTGGTCCGCGCGGGCATCGAGCGGGCCCGCAGCCGTCTCGGCGTCGACACGGTCGACCTCCTGCAGTTCCATTGGTGGACTTTCGAGCACCTGGCCTATCTGGATGCCGCCCGGGAATTGGCGGAAGCGCAGCGCGACGGCCTCGTGGCCCACCTCGGCACCACCAATTTCGACACGGCGCACCTGAGGGTGCTGATCGGCCAGGGCGTGCCGATCGTCTCGAACCAGGTGTCGTTTTCGCTGCTCGACCGGCGCGCCGCCGGGGCGATGAGCGCCTTCTGCCTCGCCCACGGGGTCAAGCTCCTGGCCTACGGCACGCTAGCGGGCGGGCTGCTGTCGGAACGCTGGCTCGGTCGGCCCGAGCCGGATGCCACGAGCCTGTCCGACTGGAGCAAGTCGAAGTACAAACGCTTCGTGGATGCGCTCGGCGGCTGGGGCGTGTTCCAGGCCATCCTGGCGGCCGCCGGCACGGTCGCGACCCGACATGGCGTCTCGATCGCCAATGTGGCGACCCGCTGGGTGCTGGACCATCCGGCCGTTGCGGCCGTGATCGTCGGCGCTCGCCTTGCTGAGGCCGAGCACCGGGCCGACAATGCGCGCACCTTTGCGTTCGCGCTCGACGATGCCGACAGGGCGACGCTCGATGCTGCCCTCAGCCTCGCCACCCCGATCCCCGGCGATTGCGGCGACGAATACCGCCGTCCGCCCTTCCTGACGGCCTCGGGCGACCTCAGCCACCACCTCGCGGCGGTGCCGCGCGTCTTCACCGCCACCCCGGTGCCGGGGCGACCGAACCGAACCCAGGTCGATTCCGGCAGTGTGTGGGAGCCCATCGCGGGCTATAGTCGCGCCGTCCGGGTGGGCGAGCGCGTGCTGGTCAGCGGCACCACGGCGACGCACGGAGCCGGCACGGTCGTTTGCGCCGACGACCCCGGCGGTCAGGCCACCTTTATCCTCGACAAGATCGCCGCCAGCCTCGCGGCGCTTGGCGCCTCGATGGAGGATGTGGTGCGCACCCGCGTTTATCTGCAGGACGCCGACGACTGGGAAGCGGTGTCGCGCGCCCATGGGGCGGTGTTCGGCTCCGTCCGCCCGGCCAACACGCTGCTCGAGGTGGGCCGCCTCGTCGGCCCCTACCGGGTCGAGATCGAGGCGGAGGCCGTAGTCGAGGCCACCTGACCGCATCCGCATACCTGCATGGATTGTGACCTGTCACCCAGCCCTCATTCAGGGCGGCGCAGATCAGCGGCGACGCCTGCGCAGCAGGTGGGGTAGTGGGCGGCGTGGCGCCGCCGAACCAAAACCGGTGTGCCCCGGTCTGCGATGCCGAGGCTTCCCGGTTCCGGGTCTGCGCTGCGCTTGCCCGGAATGAAGAGCCACCGGTCGTCGTCGACGCAAGCCTGGTATCAGGCCTCGGCTGCCTCGAGGTCCACCTCGGCCATCGCCTCCTCGTCTTCGGCCAACCGCGCGCTGTCGGCCGGCGTCAGGCCGAAGTCGGCCGCCACATCGGGCCCATAGCGCAGCATGTCGGGGCGAAGGCGCATCAACGCCAAATCCTTCACCTTGGCCTCGAGCATCACGTCGAAGGCCATGTCCTTGGCGTCCCGCATGAAGCCGAGGAACTCGAACGGGTGCACGAAATCGGCATGACCGGTCCAGACGGGCGGCACCTGCACGGTTTTCAGCTTCTTGGTCGTTCGGTCGCGGCGCTTCAGCTCGCGCATCTCGGTGCGGGGCGAGGAAAAGTGGATCTTCGGTATCTGCCCTTCGGGCCATGAGGCCAGGATGCGCCGCACCGCATCCATCATGTCGAGCTTTTCCGGGTTGAAGCACCAGAAATGCTGGTGGTCGAAGATCAGCCGCACGCCCGTATGCTCGTGGATCCACAGCACATCGGCGGCGCTGAAGCGCAGGTCGTCGTGCTCCAGCACCAGCCGGCGTCGCACCGGCTCCGGCAGGGTCGCCCAGGTTTCCACCCAGCGCGCATTGCTGGCTGGCCGGTCGCCGTAAGTGCCGCCGACGTGGATCACCATCACGGCCTCGGGCCCGAGTTCCATCAGGTCGAGCATCTCGGCCTGGCTGGTGAGGTCCCACACGCTCTTCTTGACCAGCTCGGGATCGGGGCTGTTCAGCACCACGAATTGCGACGGATGAAACGACAAGCGCATGTCGAGCTCACGCGCCTTTCGGCCGAGGGCGGCCAGCTCCGTGCGGCTTTCGCCCACCATGCCGTGGAACTGCGGCATGTCCGGGTGGGTGGCGTATGGCGCCAGGTCGGATGACATCCGGTACATGCGGATGTCGCGCTTGGCCAGGAAGTCCAGGATGGTCTCGATATAGCCGATAGAGGTCTTCAGGTGCGGGTTCTGTTGCCAGCGCCGGGTGTCGTTGCTCTTCAGGTCCGGCTTTCCCATGACCTTGACCGGGAACCCGAGGCGCCGCGTGCCTCCTGGTCCCGACCCCAACCGCTGCTGCCCTGATGCCATCCGTGACGCTCCTTCGCGGGGGCAACGGATCGACGCGGCCTCGGTTCCGGCCGCGTCACATCGCGCCTGACGTCATTCGTCCATGCCGAGCCCGATGGCGGGCGAGAACGACCGAGGCGCGCCCGGCGGCGGTGGCGGAAAGGGCGAGGAATGGCGGATCAGCTCCAGCGCCGCCGCATCGACGGCAGGGTTGCCGCTCGACACAGCAACAGCGAGGCTGGCGATATCGCCGCGCTGGTCCACCGTGAAGGCCACCACGGTTTGCCCTTTCAGGTGCCGCGCCCGGGCATCCGCGATGACATCCGCGGCCTTGTTGAAATTGGCATAAACGCGACCCCGGTAGGCCGTGCTGCCGCCCTCGGCCGGGCTTGGCGGCGCCTGGGCCGGATCGGCCGTGATGTCGGTGCCGTAAGGAAACAGCGCCGCCAGCTTGGCCGTGGTGGCAGCCTGCCGCTGCTGCTCCGCCGTCGGCGGCTTGGGGACGTCCGGCGGTGGCGAGGGGGTCGGCACAGGGTCGTTGCCCGCAGCGTTGGCGATGACAGGGCGCTGGGCCGGCGACGGGGTCGGAACGGCCTCCGAAGGCGCCGCCGTGGCGATAGCGGGCGGTGCCGTTGCGATCGGCTGATCGGCCGCGCCCTCCGGCACCGTCGGCACCGCGACGAGACGAGGCTGCGCTGTGTTGTCGGGATGCTCGGGACTGGCCGGCGTCGCCGCGGGGTGTGTTTCCAGCTCACCCGGAGGCGCGCTCGCAACCGCGGGCAAGGGTGCGGCCACCGGGTCCGGCGCTGGCGCCTCCTGGGCTGGTGCCTGTTGGGTCGGCACCTCCTGCTGCGGTGGCGCCGCTTCGGGGGCGGAGGGCGCTTCAGGCTTTAGCGGCTCGGCTCGGGGGCTTGCGGGCACGACCTCGGCCTGAGAGGCCGAATTAAGCGCGGCGGTGGCAGGCGTCGTGACTTCGGGCTTGCTGGCCACGTCGCCCGGCTTCGGAGCCGGGCCACCCCCCGGCCCCTTCGGCTCGCCCGGCATGTGATCGACGAGCTCGACCGACACGGCCCGCGGGGCTTCGGTGATCCGCAGGGGCCAGCCCACCGCGATCATGCCGCCCACCACGGCCCCGTTCAGCAGAACCGATACGGCGCCCGTGCCGAGAGCCGTCCCGAGCCGGCGACGCCAGGGCGCACGGCGCGCCGGGTCGGCCACATGTTCGGGAACGAGATCGAGGATGTCCGGCGATTGCACGCAGGAACCATGGCAACAGCGCGTCCCGCCCGCAATGTGCAGCCTTCACGTGGCGCCACACTGTGGCACCGACACGACGCCGGCTTGATTGTGACAGCTAAACGACACACATCGCCGCAGGGCCCCCGTGTCAGCAGGATCTGCAGTGTCGAAGAAATCTCACGCCAAACATCCGAAAGCGCCTCAGGCTCCGGTGCCCGCCGTCGGACCACGGACACTGGCGCTCGACATCGGTGGCACCGGCCTGAAGTGCACGGTGCTGGATGAAAAGGGCACCATGCTGCACGAGCGCATGCGGGTCGACACGCCCGTCGACGCGTCGCCGGCGGCGCTGGTTGAGGCCGTGGTGGCGATGGCCAAGGACCTGCCGCCCTTCGATCGCATTTCGGCCGGCTATCCGGGCGCCGTGCGGCGGGGCCATGTGGTGACGGCGCCGCATTTCTCCGACGCGTCCTGGGTGGGGTTCGATCTCGCCAAGGCCCTGGCCGACGCCTTCGGCAAACCGACGCGGGTTTCGAACGACGCCGACATCCAGGGCCTCGGCGTCATCAAGCGGGAGGGCATCGAATTCGTGCTGACGCTCGGCACGGGCGCCGGCACGGCCGCGTTCCGCGACGGGATCATCGGGCCGCACTTCGAATTCGCCCACCACCCGGTGCACGGCAAGAAGAGCTACAACGATTATGTCGGCAAGAAAGCTTTGGAGAAGATCGGCAAGAAGCGCTGGAACAAGCGCGTCCGCAAGGTCATCGCCATTCTTGAGAGCCTCGTCCACTACGACCACCTTTACATCGGCGGTGGCAATGCCAGCCATATCGAGGGCACCCTGCCCGACCATGTTTCGCTGGTCTCGAACGATGCCGGCATGACGGGCGGCATCGCGCTCTGGCAGGACGGCGCGGCGCCGGAGTGAGGCACCGCGACGCGTCGTCCGGCCCGGATGCGCGCAGCGCTCATCCGGGATCTGTGCCGAAAACGCCGCTATTGCCCGCCGGCAGCGGCCTCGTCGGCGAACCACACGACATGGCCCATCGTCTGAAGCCGGCCCGCCGGGATCGCGGTGTCGCCCGCCCGCGCAGCCCGCATCATGGGCGTCTTCTCGGAGCCGGTGATCAGGAAGGCGATGTTGGCGCTGCTTTCCAGCACCGGATAGGTGAGGGTGATGCGCGCTTCGGGCCGACCATGCGCCACCGAGCCTACCCACTTCTGCCGTTCCTCGAGGATCGGCTCGCCGGGGATGAGCGAGGCCGTATGACCGTCCGGTCCGAGGCCGAGGAACATCACGTCGAACAGCGGCCGATCCGGGTCGAGGTGGCCAGAGCCGTAGAAGTCGCGCAACGTCCGCTCGTAATCGACGGCGGCATCCTCGGCGGTCGGCCGCGCGGTGTTGACGGGATGCACATTCGCGTCCGGCACCGGCACATGGGCCAGCAGGGCGTCGCGGGCCATGCGGAAGTTGTTGTCCTTGTTGTCGGCCGGCACGAAGCGCTCGTCGCCAAAGAAGAAATGCGTCTTGGCCCAGGGGAACTGCTCCCGGTAGGGCGATTGCGCCAGGCGCTCGTAAAGCCGCTTCGGCGTCGAACCGCCCGACAAACAGACCGTGAAGATGTCGCCCTTCGCCGTGGCGAGGTCGGTCAGCCAGGCCGCGACCCCATCGGCAAGCGCCGCCGCGTCGGCATAAACCGTCAAGGTGCCTTCGAGTTGCGACATGGATTTTCCCTTCAAGCCTCGATCGTCGTAGCGGCGGTGCGGATCGCCGCGATGGCCTGGCCATAGTCGGGCTTGCCGAACACCGATGACCCCGCGACCAGCACGTCGGCGCCAGCCTCGACCGCGATGGGCGCGGTTTCGACCGAGATGCCGCCATCGACCATGATGCGCATCTCGGGCCGGCCGGCAGCGTCGCAGAGCGCCCTCAGGCGCCTCAACTTCGGCATCGTTTCAGGCAGGAAGGCCTGCCCACCAAACCCGGGGTTGACGGTCATCACGTTGACGATGTCGCACATGTGCAGCACCTCTTCGATCAGCGCCAGCGGGCTGCCCGGGTTGATGGCCACCCCGGCCGACTTGCCGAGATCCCGGATGCGGCCGAGGGTGCGATGCAGATGCACGGTGAAGGAGGATTCCGCCTGCACCATGATCTGGTCGGCGCCCGCCTTGGCGAAGGCATCGATCAGGCTTTCCGGGTTCACCATCATCAGATGCAGGTTCAGCGGCAGCGTCGTGGCCCGTCGCGCCGCCTCGACCAGAGCCGGGCCGAAGGTGATGTTCGGCACGAACTGCCCATCCATCACATCGACATGGATCAGGTCCGCGCCGCCGCGTTCGACGGCCTGGATCTCATCAGCCAGATAGCCGAAATCCGCCGCCAGGATCGACGGCGCCATCAGGATCGCGTGGGGAGACCGCATCAGGCTTGCGTCTTCAAAATAAAGCGTTCCACAGCCTTGGCGAAGCCTTCGTCGTTGTAGGACTCGGTGGTGGCCGATGCCTGCGCCTTCACGGCATCGCTGGCATTGCCCATGGCGATCGAGAAGCCGCTCTTCTTGAACATGTTCACGTCGTTCGGCATGTCGCCGATGGTGGCGAACTGGTCCTTCGGCACGCCGAGCAGCTTAGACAGCGTTTCAACCACATCGCCCTTATTGGCCTGCGGATGCGTGATATCGAGGTAATAGGGCTGCGAGCGCGCCGCCGACACCGTGCTGCCGAAAGCCTGCTGGGCGTCGGCTTCGCATTGCGCGACGAGTTCGCGGTCGTCGCTGACGCCGACGATCTTTACGGCCTTGTCGAGATCGGGCTCGCTGAACTCCGTCACCACCACGGGCTCGAACTTGACCGTCCAGGCCTCGCGGTCGCAATGCGGCGCCTTGCGGTCATGCACGAACCAGTCCTTGGCGGTGTAGAGCCAAGCATCCATCTTGTGCTTTAGGATCAGCGCGATGGCGGCCCGCGCCACGTCGGGCGGCAAGGTCTTTTCCTCGATCACGCTGCCGTCCGGCTTCACCATGGCGCCGCCGTTGAAGCCCGCGATGGGCGTATCGAGGCCGAGCGGCGCGATCAGCATGTCCATGCCCTTCGGCGGTCGACCGCTCGTCACCGCAAAGGTGACGCCGTTCTGGCGGAGTGCCTTGATGGCCGCGACCGTGCGCTCGGTCAGTACCTTCTGCTCGGTCACCAAGGTGCCGTCGACATCGGCCAGCAGCACCTTGATGGATTGAGGCGTCTTGGCGTCGCTCATCGGGTCTGCTCCCCTTCCGGTCCGTTCTGCAGCACGTAGCGTTCCATCGCCACGGCGAAGCCCTCGTGCTCGTTATCGTCCGTCACCACGGTGGCATGCCCCTTCACCACGTCGAGCGCATTACCCATGGCGACCGAGAAGCCGGCCTGTCGCAACATGGAAATGTCGTTCACGCCGTCGCCGATGGCCAGCACCGCCTCGATCGGCACATCGAGAAGGCGCGCGATGCCGAGCAGCCCGTTGCCCTTGAATGCCGCGGCATTTGTGACGTCGAGGTAATAGCTTTGCGAGCGTGTCGCCGAGGCCGCCGCGCCGAGGCGGGCCTGCAGCTCCCCTTCGAGCCGCTCGAGCAAGGCATGGTCGTGGCTGGCACCGACGATCTTCAAGGCATGGGCGTAATGCCCCGCATCGAATTCGGCCACGACCTCGAACGGCATGCCGAGGGTCTTCGCTTCATGATCGACATGGGCGCCCTCGGGATCGCGCAGAAACCATTGGGTTTCGGTGAACAGCCAGGCATCGACCCCATGCTGCCGCAACACGGCGACGCTGTCGCGCGACGCCGCTTCGGGCAGGTAGAGGGTTTCCAGCACCGACAGGTCGCCCCGAATCAGCGCCCCGCCATTGACGGCCCCGACAGGCCCGGGGAGGTCGAGCGCTTCGATGAGGGCCCGCACCCCATGCGGTGGCCGGGCGCTCATGATGGTGAAATGCACGCCCTGCTGGCGAAGCGCCGCGATGGCCGCCAGCGCCCGGGGCGTGATCCGCTTGTCGCGTGTCACGAACGTGCCGTCCACGTCGGTGACCACAAGCTTGATCGGCGTCGTCGGTGTCACGTCCCGCACCATCCGCCGGCCTAGCCGGCCGACTTATAATCCTTGGGCGAACTCGTGGCGCTTTCGCCAAGCTCGACGTGCCCGCCGAAGCCAAACCGCATCGCCGACAGGATCTTCTCGCCGAAGGTATGGTTCTGGCGCGAGCGGAACCGCGTGTAGAGCGCCGCCGATAGCACGTTGGCCGGGACCGCCTCTTCGATAGCGGCCTCGATGGTCCAGCGGCCTTCTCCCGAATCCGCGACGTTGCCGGAATAATGCGCCAGGTCCGGGCTGCCGGCGAGCGCCTGGGCGGTCAGGTCGAGCAGCCAGGACGACACGACGCTGCCGCGACGCCACACCTCGGAAATGTCCGTGAGGTTGAGATCGTAACGCTCATCCGGCTTCAGGTCAGACGAATTCTTGCCCTGCAGAATGTCGAAGCCTTCGGCATAGGCCTGCATCAAGCCATATTCGATGCCGTTGTGGATCATCTTGACGAAATGGCCTGCCCCGACCGGGCCGGCATGGATATAGCCTTCCTCGGCGCGGCTGTCGGGGATCGACTCGCGGTTCTTGGTGCGTGGAATGTCGCCACGACCGGGAGCCAGCGTCTTGAAGATGGGATCGAGGTGGTCGACCGCATCCTTGTCGCCGCCGATCATCATGCAATATCCGCGCTCAAGGCCCCAGACACCGCCCGAGGTGCCGACATCGATGTAGCGGATGCCCGACTCGGCCAGAACCTTGGCGCGGGCGATGTCGTCCTTGTAGTAGCTGTTGCCGCCGTCGATGATGATGTCGCCCCGGCCAAGCTTCGAGCCGAGGTACTCCACCGTCTCCTGGGTGATATGGCCCGCCGGCAGCATGACCCAGATCGCCTTCGGGGTGTCGGTCAGCTTGCTCACCACCTCGTCGAGCGATGCGGCCGCAGTGCTGCCGGTCGCGACGAGATCGTCAACGGCCCTGGCGTTCTTGTCGTAAACGACGCAGGAATGTCCGTTCCGCTCCAAGCGGCGGACGATGTTGCCCCCCATGCGGCCAAGACCGACAACGGCGATCTGCATCCATCACTCCTGTGTCAATGAGATTGAGGTGGTTCGACAGGCATCGGACTGACGCGATGCCCGATACCGATCCGGGCGCGGCAGCCTCGGCGCCGCGCCCGGATCGGTTCTGCTGTCAGTCGCCGGCCTTGGTGCCGCCGAGTTCCTTGCGCTTCTTGGCGACGCCGCCCAGCAGCTTGTCAAAGCTCTCGATGAACTTCTTGACGCCGTCCTGAACAAGATCTTCGGTGACGTCCTTCAGCGAGATACCCAGGGCCGGCAGTGCCTCGATGGTGGCCTTGGCGCCGGCGATGTCGGATTCCACCGTGTCGGCTTTCGCGGTCCCGGTCTCGCCGAAGGCCTTCATGGTGGCGGTCGGCATGGTGTTGACGGTCTGCTTACCGATCAGCGCATCGACGTAATAGGTCGGCGCCAGGGCCGGGTCCTTGGTGCCGGTCGAGGCCCACAACAGCCGTTGCGGCTTTGCGCCCTTGGCCGCGAGGGCGTCCCAACGGGCGCCCGAGAACAGCTCGATCCAGCGCTGATAGGCAAGCTTCGCCCAGGCGATCGCAACGGTGCCCTTCAGCTTGGCGCCTTCGTCCTTCTGCGTCCCCGAAAGCTCGCTGAGCTTCTTGTCCACCACAGTATCGATGCGGCTGAGGAAGAAGCTCGCCACGCTGGCGACCTTCGAAACGTCACCACCCTTCTTGGCGTAATGTTCGAGACCCGAGATATAGGCCTCCACCACATCCTCGTAGGCACCGATCGAGAACAACAACGTCACGTTGATGTTGATGCCCTCGCCGATGAGTTCCTTGGTGGCCGGCACACCGGGCGTGGTGCCCGGCACCTTGACCATCAGGTTCTTGCGATCGACCACCTTCCAAAGGCGCTTGGCCTCTTCGACGGTCTTCGAGGTCTCCATCGCAAGGGCCGGCGGCACCTCGAGGCTGACGAAGCCGTCGGCTCCGTTGGTCTTGTCATAAAGCGGCCGGAACACGTCGCAGGCGCCCTGGATGTCCTCGATGGCCAGGCTCTCATAGATGGCCATGTCGTCAAGCTTGCCGGCAGCCAGCAGCTTCTGCAGGTCGTCCTTGTATTCGTCGGTGTCGCCGATCGCCTTTTCGAAGATCGAGGGGTTCGAGGTCATGCCCCGCAGCCCCTGCTCGTCGATCATGCGCTTCAGGTCACCCTTGCGGATGAGGTCGCGGTGGAGGTCGTCCAGCCAGGGCGACTGGCCGAGGTCCGACAGTTGAACGAGAGGATTCATGGAAGGCCTCCTTACTCGGCTGCGTCACGCGCGGCGGCCGGCTTGCCGTTGCGCTGGATCTGCTGCTTGGCAGCTTCGACAATCTTTTCCGGCGAGAAGCCGAACTTGGTCTGCAGTTCCTTGAGCGGAGCGGATGCCCCGAAGGTCTGCATGCCGATGATGGCCCCGAGCCGGCCGACATAGCGGTCCCATCCCATGACGGACCCCTGCTCGACCGAAACGCGCGCCGCGAGTGCAGGCGGGAACACCGAATCCTGGTAGGCCTGGTCCTGCTTCTCGAACAGGTCCCAGGACGGCATCGACACGACGCGCGCCGCGATGCCTTCCTGGCTCAACGTTTCCCAGGCGCTCACGCACATCTGCAGCTCGCTGCCGGTGCCGATGAGGATCACCTCGGGTGCCTTGCCGCCTTCGGGGTCGGCCAACACATAGGCGCCCTTGGCGAGGCCGGCGGCCGGCGCGAACTTGGTCCGATCGAGGGTCGGCATCGGCTGGCGGCTCAGGATCAGGGTCGAGGGTTCATGCTTCAGGCCCATCACGACGCGCCAAGCTTCGCCGCATTCGTTGGCGTCGCCCGGACGGATGGTGATGAGGCCCGGGATGGCACGCAGGCTGGCGATCTGCTCAACCGGCTGATGAGTCGGGCCGTCCTCGCCGACGCCGATGGAATCATGCGTGAAGACGAAGATCGACGGCAGTTCCATCAGAGCTGCGAGCCGGATCGTCGGCCGCAGATAATCGGAGAAGATCAGGAAGGTCGAACAGAACGGCCGGATCTTCGACAAGGCGAGCCCGTTCGAGATCGCCCCCATGGCGTGCTCGCGCACCCCATAATGGATGTTGCGGCCCGCCCGGTTGACGGAGGAAAAGCTCGTTTCTTCCTTGCCGGTCAACTTGGTGAGGGTCGAGCTGTCGAGATCGGCGGAACCGCCGAGCAGCCAGGGGTAGTTCGGCGCCAGGGCGTTCTGCACCTTGCTCGAGCCTTCGCGCGTGGCCATGCCCTTGGCGTCGGCCGGGAAGGTCGGAATGGCGTCCTGGTAGTGCGCCGGCAGCTCGCGCCGCTCCATGGCGTCGAACTCGGCCGCGAGTTCCGGGTGGGCTGCCTTGTACTTGCCGAACAGGACTTCCCAAGTCCGGTAGGCATCGGCACCGCGGGCGCCAACACCGGATTCGAAGTCCTCGTAGACGCCGTCCGGCACAAGGAACTGGGCGTCCTCGGGCCAGCCATAGGCCTTCTTGACGAGCTTCACCTCGTCGGCCCCGAGCGGCGAGCCGTGCGACTTGCTCGAATCCTGCTTGTTGGGCGACCCATAGCCGATGTGGCTGTTGACGATGATCATCGTCGGCCGCGTCAGCTCGCGCTTGAACTCGGCCAGCGCCACCCGCAGCATCTGCAGGTTGTTGGCATCCGGCACATGCAGCACGTTCCAGCCATAGGCGAGGAAGCGCGTCGCCACATTCTCGCTGAATGCCCAATCGGCCGGACCGTCGAGCGTCACCGAATTGGCGTCATACAGCCAACACACGTTGTTGAGCTTCAGGTGGCCAGCGATGGATGCAGCCTCCGAGGCCACGCCTTCCATCATCTCGCCGTCCGAGCAGATGCAGTAGATCTTATAATCGACGACTTCGAAATCGGGCTTGTTGTAGCGCGTCTGCAGCCACTTCTCGGCAATCGCCATGCCGACCGACATGGAGATGCCCTGGCCCAATGGACCGGTGGTGGCCTCGACGCCGGTGGTGTGATGATATTCGGGATGCCCCGGGGTGGCGCTGCCCGCCTGCCGGAACGCCTTGATGTCGTCCATCGACACGGCGGCCTGGTTCTTCGAGCCGTAATCTTCGCCGACCGACTGAACCTTGGTGAGATGCAGCATGGAATACAGCAACATCGAGGCGTGACCGGCCGACAGGATGAACCGATCGCGGTTCGGCCAGATCGGGTGCTTGGGGTCGAACTTCAGGAAGTCCTGCCACACCGCATAGGCGACGGGCGCGAGGCCCATCGGGGCGCCGGGGTGGCCGGAATTGGCCTTCTGCACGGCGTCGATCGACAGGGTACGGATCGTGTTGATGCTGAGAAGCTCCTGCTTCTCGTTGGCCGCCACGGCGGGATCAACCACCTTCGGACCCGTATCAGCCACCGCCGCCATCAGATGCTCCCTTAATGTGCCGCCGTCATACGGCGACAGTCTTTGATCCACGATCTTGAACCGCCGCCAAGGAAAAACGTCATCCCGGTCCAGAAGTTCAACACACGCCGAAGGCCTGAATGAACCCAGGGCCCAATTATGCGCTTCGAATGACGGCCAGATGTATCACTGCGGCAGCAAAGCTCAAGCTTGTCGCATCAGGCATCGGCACCGCGTCGCGCCATCGTGCTAGACACAACATAGAGCCGCCCGAGGAGGCGACCAGGGAGGACGACCATGCTGGCCCGCACTCACATCCTGCGGAACGGGGCAAGTCTGCCCGTGACGCCCCTCGGTCTGGGCTCGGCGCCGCTCGGCGACCTGTTCGACAAGCTGGACGAAACGGTCGCCCATGCGACCGTGGCCGGCGCCTTTGCGGCCGGCATCCGGGTGTTCGACACGTCGCCCCATTATGGCAACGGCCTCGCCGAGGCCCGCTGTGGCGCGGCGCTGCGAACCCTGCCGCGCGACGCCATCACGGTGTCAACCAAGGTCGGACGCGTGATGGACCCCTTCGCGCCGCCGGTGGCGCAAGCCGGCGATGTGGCCTCACCGGGCTTCGCGGGTGGCTTCCCGCACCGGGCCCGCTTCGACTATTCGCAGGACGGGGTGATGCGCTCGGTCGAGCAATCCCTGCTGCGCACCGGGCTCGGACGCTTCGACATCCTGTTGATCCACGATTGCGACGTGTGGACCCAAGGGGCCGATCACATCGACCGGGTGTTCGGCGAGGCCATGGACGGGGCCTATCGGGCGCTCGACCGGTTGCGCGCGGAAGGAACGGTCGGCGCCATCGGGGTTGGGGTCAACGAGGCCGACATGTGCGAGCGTTTCGCCCGCGCGGGCGACTTCGACGTGATGATGCTGGCGGGGCGCTATTCCTTGCTGGAACAACCGGCACTGACGCGCTTCCTGCCGCTCGCGACCGAGAAGAACATCGGCGTCCTGCTGGCCGGCATCTTCAATTCCGGCATCCTGGCGACAGGGCCCGTGCCGGGCGCCCGCTATAATTATGCGCCCGCGCCGCCGGCCGTCCTCGAGCGGGTCGCGGCCATCGCGCGGATCTGCGACCGGCATGGGGTGCCGCTCCGCCATGCCGCGCTGCAGTTCGCGACGGTCCATCCCGCCGTGTTGAGCGTCGTGCTGGGAGCCGTGGCGCCGAACGAGGTGAACGACGCGGTTGCGGCCATCGCGGCGCCGATCCCGCCGGCCTTGTGGTCGGACCTGAGGTCGGCGGGGCTGCTCGACGCCGCGGCCCCGACGCCGGCCTGAAAGCCGCCTGCCTGGACGGCACCGCGCATTCGCGCAACATAATGGCGTCGGGCGGCTTCTGTTCGACAGAACACCCCTGTGGTGCGGAGACCATCGATGTTGTTTCGCCGCATGGCCGTCGCCATCGCGCTGCTGGTCGCGGGGCTCGCCTCGCAGGCGCCCGAGTTCGTGCAGCAATACGGCCAGCGGCTCGGGGGCGCGATCGACGAGTTGCAGGCCATCGTGGCGCGGTTCGATCAGGAAGCCTCGAACCAGGCCTTGTCGCGCCAGCAGGGGATCGCCCGGCTGGAAAACAATGCCGACCCGCTCGCCCAGGCGCGCGGGCGCGACCTCGATGCCACCGCGGCGCGCCTCGCGTCGCTGCAACGGCAGCGCGAGGCCTTTGCGGTCGCAGGGCCGTTGTCGCGCTACACGGTCTTCGCAGAGGATTTCGACCGGCAGGTGGCGGCCGGCACCTACGCGGCCTTTGCGCCGGCGGTGCCGGTGACGCTCGGTGGGCTCATAGCGGCCGCGGTCGGGTTCCTGCTCGGATGGGGCGGCATGCACCTTCTGGCCTGGCCGATGCGGCATCGCCGTCGCTCGGACTTCACCGATCCAGCCCACCTGCGGGCGCGCTGAACGGTGTCAATGCGTTTCGAACGTCGCATGTCGTCACGACGGCGAACGCGGAAGCGCGGCTAGGCGGCTTCCGAGCCTTCCCGCGACGCCGAGGCGGGCGGCAGGCCGATGCTGGGCCCATGGCCGCGGAAGTTGCGCAGCCACCAGGCCCAGTCGTTTGGCACAAGATGGAACGGGTCGTTGTGGGCCAATTCCCGGGCGGCCCAGACGGGCCAATGCGGATTGGCCAAGGCCGGGCGACCGAGGAACACGAGATCGATCAAGCCGTCCCGGATGGCACGGTCGGCATTGGCCGGCACGCCGAGGTTCCAGCTGGTGGCAACCGGAATGCCGACCTCTTCCCGCACGCGGTTGGCCCGCTTCAGCATGAAGCCCACCTCGCCGAACGGCGGCTCGGTCATCTCGTCGGTGTTGAAGCCGAGCGACAGGTCGGCAAGGTCGAGCCCGTGATCCTTCATCATCCGGATGGCCGTGATGGCATCGTCGAATTGCACGCCTTCGGGGTGCAGATCGTCCGAGCCGAGCCGCATGGTCAGCGGATATTCCTCGGGCCACACGGCCCGCACGGCGTCGAGCGCTTCGAGGTGGAAACGGGCGCGGTTCTCGACGCTGCCGCCATATTGGTCGCTGCGCTGGTTTGCCAGCGGCGAGAAGAAGCTCGCGCCGAGATACCCGTGCGCGTAGTGCATTTCCAGCCATTTATAGCCGGCCTCGAGGGCCCGGCGCGCCGCATCGGCATAGGATTGGTGCAGCGCCTTGATGTCGTCGACGCTCAGCTCACGCACGGGATAGATGTGGCCACCACCGCCATAAGGAATGGCCGAGGGGCTGACGCATTCCCAGCCATCGGCGTGATCGGGCGGCAATTGTTTCCAGGTGCCCTGCTCGTTGACGCCCTTGTGGGGCGGCAACTCGCTGCCTTTGCGACCGGTGTGGCCGAGCTGGATGGCCGGCACGCCGCCCATGCGCTCGATGATGCTGCAAACGCGGGCATGGCCCTCGATTTGGGCATCGTCCCAGATGCCGGCGCACGAGGTGGTGGTGCGCCCATCGGAGGTGATGGCCATCTGCTCGCCGAAGATCAGCCCGAAGCCGCCCGCCGCACGGGCACCGAGGTAGCTGACGTGATAATCGTCGAGTTTGCCGTCGACGGAATTGTACATCGTCATCGGCGACATGACGATGCGATTGCGCAGGGTCACGCCCTTGAGGGTGAAGGGACTGAAGAGGTCAGGCATCGCTCAGGATCTCGCCATGTCATGGGGTGCCGCCGGCTGACGCCCGCCACGTCCCCTGCCGCTTCGAGACTTTCCGCAATTACCATGCCAGTTGGAGATCAGGGCCGGCAGTAGAAGGGCGCCATGGTGCTGGCCGCACCGAAGTTCATCGACAGCACCACCATCGCATTGGCCAGGTCGAGCTCTTCGGGCGACCGCGCGCACACATCGGCCCGACGGGTGCAACGGGAGGCCAGGAACGCCGCATGGGCGGCCAAGAAGCCAGAACTCAGGCCGGCACTGCCGCGACGCTCGATCGCCTGCGTCCACGCGGCCCGGTAAAGGTCGCATTTCCGGTCATGCCATCCCGGACCACCCTTCGACACGGCAGAGGCTGGTCCCGCGGTGGTGACGGCGGCAGCAAGAACCAGCAAGCCCCGCCCGATGCGCCGCGGCTTGCGCGGGGGCAGAAGCCGCCAGAACCGAACCAGGAGGCGACGGCGATGCAGCACGGTTCTTCCCCTCCACGCAGGCCCGCGACGGCGGCCTGACGCAGGCTAGCGCCCGATTGCGCGAGGGGATTTCCCCTTGGCTCCGACACGTCTTAGGCTACGCCTCCCAGCCCTGAGGAGCCACCATGAAAGCCGTTCGCCTGGAAGGTTTGGAGCAGCTATTCCTGCGTGACGTCGCGCCGCCGGAGCCAGGACCGGGTGAGTTGCTGGTCCGGGTGGAAGCGTCGGGGGTTTGCGGCACCGATCGGCACCTGCTGCACGGTTCCTTCCCGTCGACGCCGCCGGTGACGATCGGGCATGAATTCTGCGGCATCGTCGAGGCGCTCGGCCCGGGCGCCTCGGGCTTCGCGATCGGAGACCGCATCACGGCCGACCCCAACATCGTCTGCGGCCGCTGCGAGCCCTGCCAGAAGGGCCGCATCAACCTGTGCCGCAACTTGCGGGCGCTCGGCATCCAGCGCGACGGCGGCTTCGCCACCCATGCGATCGTGCCGCAAAGCCAGGCCTATGGCTTGCCAGCGAGCGTGAAGCCCGAGCATGGCGCCTTCTGCGAGCCCATCGCCTGCTGTTTGCACGGGATCGACATGGCGCAGATCCAGGCGGGCGCCACGGTGGCGGTGCTGGGCGGCGGCGTCATCGGCCTCCTCACGGTTCAACTGGCGCGGCTTGCGGGCGCGCGCCAGGTGGTTCTCTCGACCCGGCAGGCCAGCCGCCGACGCCTGGCCGAGGACCTCGGCGCCACCGCGACGGTCGACCCGACGGCCGGCGATCCGGTGGCGGCCATCTCGGGGCCCGGCGGGGTGCTGCCGGGCGGTGCCGATGTGGTGATCGAATGCGCCGGCGTGCCCGACACGATGCGGCAGATGACCCATGTGGCAAGGGCGGGCGGCACCGTGGTGGTGCTCGGCGTCATGCCGAAGGGCGAGACGGTGGCGTGGGAACCCTTCGACGTGCTGTTCCGGGAGCTGCGGGTGCTCGGCTCCTTCATCAACCCGTTCACCCATCGCCGCGCGGCCGAGCTCGTTGCCGCGGGCACGCTGCAGCTCGACCCGTTGGTGACGCGCCGCATGGGCCTCGACGAGGTGGTGAATGTGGTCCGGCAGCCGGCCCAGCCGGGTGAAGTCAAGGCGATGGCGGTCGCCTGACCTTAGAGGCTGTCAGGGCCAAGTGGACTCCACTTGGCCCGATCAGACAGCCGATCACGAGGAGAGCTCAGAGGCTGTCTGGTTCGGAAAGAACCAGACAGATTCTAGGGAACGGGCCGGGGTATCGCCTCGACCCTGATCACACCAGCACCTTCGATCAAGCCTATCCCGGCTTGCTCGAACACGGTTTGAAGCCGTCGGCCTTGTTCGAGCATGATGCCCGGCGTGTCGTCGATACCTTCGGCACGCGCGATCGCGACTTCGGGGATCTCGGCGTGGGCCGCCAGCGTGGCGAGACTCCAACCCAGCATCTGCCGCGCTTCGCGGATCTGGCGACCGGTGATCATCATGGAGCGATACGGGGTCCGTGGGCCGCCCCGCCGTGGCGATCCGGGCCAGTCCCCGTATCGCCTGTGACTCCGATGCGCCTTAACGCATGTTAAGCGTCTCACCCGCGAGGGTGAGACGCAGAGAAGCAGCCCGCAGGACCGATCAGGTGATGACCGAGGGCTCCTTGCGACCCGTGTGACGCTCGATGCCCGGGATGGAGCGCGACAGGGCGATCAGGTCCGCGATGGCATTGCCGGTCTCGAGATCGAGGCGGCCCGAGGCAGGTTCGGCCCGCTCGATGTAGACCCGCAAGGTCGCGCCGGCCGTGCCGGTGCCCGACAGCCGGTAGACGATGCGGGCGCCGTCCGTGAACAGGATGCGGATGCCCTGGTTGGCCGAGTCCGAGCCATCCACCGGATCGTGATAGCTGAAGTCGTCGGCCTCCGAGACCGTCAACCCGTCGAAGCTCTGGCCCTTCATCGAGCCGAGGCCGTCGCGCAACTCCTTCATCAAGGCGTTGGCGCCGTCTGACGCGACCTCTTCATAATCGTGCCGGGCGTAATAGTTGCGACCATAGGTGCGCCAATGGTCTTCCATGATGTGCTTCACGCTTTCGCGGCGCACGGCCAGGATATTGAGCCAAAGCAGCACCGCCCAAAGGCCGTCCTTTTCGCGCACGTGGTTCGAGCCGGTGCCGGCGCTTTCCTCGCCGCAGATGGTGGCGAGCCCGGCATCGAGCAGGTTGCCGAAGAACTTCCAGCCGGTTGGGGTTTCGTAGATGGCGATCCCCTTGGCCTTGGCGACCTGGTCGGCAGCCGCGCTCGTCGGCATCGAACGGGCGATACCGGCAAGCCCCTTGGCATAGCCGGGCGCCAGATGGGCGTTGGCGGCGAGCGCCGCGAGCGAATCCGAGGGCGTCACGAAGATGCCGCGGCCGATGATGAGGTTGCGGTCGCCGTCGCCGTCCGAGGCGGCGCAGAGATCGGGCGCGTCCGGCCCCATGGCGAGATCGTAGATGACCTTGGCATGGACGAGGTTCGGATCGGGGTGATGGCCGCCGAAATCGGGCTTGGGGTCGCCGTTGATGACGCTGCCGGGCTTGAGCCCGAGCTCGCCCTCGAGGATCGCCTTGGCGTAGGGGCCGGTGACGGCCGACATGGCATCGAACACCATGGTGAAGCCGCCGGCGATCATGGCCTTCATGGCGCCGAAGTCGAACAGCTCGCGCATCAGGGCGGCGTAATCGGCGACAGGATCGACGACCTCGACCTGCATGCCGTCGAGCACCGTCGTGCCGATGTGGTCGAGATTGACGTCGGCCGCGTCGCTGATCTTGTATGCGGCGATGGATTTGGTGCGGGCGAAGATGGCGTCGGTGATCTTTTCGGGCGCCGGGCCACCGTTCGACGCATTGTACTTGATGCCGAAGTCGCCGTCCGGGCCGCCGGGATTGTGGCTGGCAGACAGGATAATGCCGCCGAAGGCACCGCGTTTGCGGATCAGGTTCGAGGCCGCGGGCGTCGACAGGATGCCGCCCTGCCCGACCAGCACCCGCCCGAACCCGACGCCGGCCGCGACCTTGATGGCAATCTGGATCGCTTCGCGGTTGAAGTAGCGACCATCGCCGCCGATCACCAACGTCTGGCCCTCAAACCCTTCCAGGCTGTCGAAGATCGCCTGGACGAAGTTGGCGACGTAGTGCGGCTGCTGAAACACCGGCACCTTCTTGCGCAGCCCGGACGTGCCGGGCTTCTGGTCGGTAAAGGGCGTCGTCGCCACGGTCTTGATCATCGGAGGTCCCCTTCCTCGCCGGCCGTTCGGGCCGGATGTTATGAGTCGATGCCTGCAAAGCGTCGATGCAAGGCGGCACGGCCGCAGCGTTCCAGCCCGGCGCCAGGCCGCTGGATCGCTTCGCCCGCTAAGACGGTTTTCGAGCGTTTCAGCTCTCGATCCGGTCGATCATCTTCTGGGTGACCAGCACGATGCCCTTGTCGGTTCGTCGGAACCGATGGGCGTCGTGGTCTGGATCACGGCCGATCACCATGCCTTCCGGGATCTGCACGCCACGGTCGATCACCGCATTATAAACCTCGGCGCCGCGGCCGATATGCACGTAGGGCATCACCACGGCGTTCTCGACCTTGGCCCAGGAGTTCACCCGCACCCCGGTGAATAACAGCGACGATCGCAGCGAAGCGCCGGACACGACGCAGCCGCCCGACACCAGGGAGGTGATCGCCATGCCGCGGCGCCCATCGACGTCATGCACGAACTTGGCCGGCGGGGTGATCTCGCTGTTGGTCCAGATCGGCCAGTCGCGGTCGTAAAGGTCGAGTTCCGGCACCACGGCGGTCAGGTCGATGTTGGCTTCCCAATAGGCGTCGACCGTACCGACATCGCGCCAATAGGCCTGCTGCTCGAAATTCGAGCGCACGCAGGAATCCGAGAAGTGATGGGCGATCGCCTTCCCGTGCTGGACGATGTGGGGGATGATGTCCTTGCCGAAATCGTGCTGCGAATTGGGGTTGGCGGCGTCACGGCGCAGTTCCTCGAACAGGAACTTGGTGTCAAACACATAGATGCCCATCGAGGCGAGCGCCCGGTCGGGCTTGCCCGGCATGGACGGCGGGTCGCTCGGCTTCTCGAGAAACGAGTGGATGCGGTCGTTCTCGTCGATATGCATGACGCCGAAGCCAACAGCCTCCATGCGCGGCACCTCGAGGCAGCCGACCGTCACGTCGGCGCCCTCGTCGACGTGCTGCTGCAACATCTTCTCGTAGTCCATCTTGTAGATGTGATCGCCCGCCAGGATGACCATGTACTTCGGCTCGTAGCCTTCGATGATGTCGATGTTCTGGTACACGGCATCGGCGGTGCCGAGGTACCACATGTCCTCGGACACGCGCTGGCTCGCCGGCAGGATGTCGAAGCTCTCGTTGCGCTCGGGGCGGAAGAAGTTCCAGCCGCCCTGCAGGTGGCGGATGAGGCTGTGGGCCTTGTACTGGGTCGCCACCGCCATGCGGCGGATGCCGGAGTTCAGGGCGTTCGACAAGGCGAAATCGATGATGCGGGATTTGCCGCCGAAATAAACGGCGGGCTTGGCGCGGCGGTCGGTCAGTTCCATCAGCCGGCTGCCACGGCCTCCCGCCAGCACGTAGGCCATCGCATGACGGCTGATCGGTGCGTTGTTGTACGGCTTGGCGTTCATTGTTGTTTCCTCCCACCAACGCAGTGCGAGGCTTTTTTTTAAAAGACGCCCCACCCTCGACTCATTGTGTGTCAGGCGGCGACGGATTCAAAGTGCAGGCGGAGGGTGCGCCGAAGAAAACTTGGAAGCGCGGACAGGAAGGTGTGGAGCCTGCCGCCGGATGACCCAAAGCAGCACCACGCCGGGCTCCGAAAGATCGTCGCACCGACCCCCGTGAACGCCGAAGCGCTCACGGGCGGCGTGCCCCAGGCCGCCGAAGGCGCGAACCTCAGACGGGCACGTTCCAGATCTCGCGCGCATATTCGCCGATGGTGCGGTCGGACGAGAACCAGCCCACGCGAGCGGTGTTGAGGATCGAGCTCTTCCACCAGCCGGCCGTGTCCTGCCAGCGGGCATCCACCTCGCGCTGCGCCGCGTAATAAGCGTCGAAATCGGCCGTCACCAGGAAGTTGTCGTTGGTGGACAGCATCTCGATGAGGCCGCGATAACGGCCGGTGTCGTCGGGGGAGAACACGCCCGACTCGATCGAGGCGAAGACCTCCGACAACTTGGGCGAGTTGGCGATGATCGAGCGGGCGTCGTAGCCGTCGCGCTTGCGGGATTCGACCTCGGCCGCCGTCAGGCCGAAGATGAAGATGTTGTCGCGGCCGACACGCTCGTTGATCTCGACGTTGGCGCCGTCGAGCGTGCCGATCGTCAGCGCACCGTTGAGCGCCAGCTTCATGTTGCCGGTGCCCGACGCCTCGAGGCCCGCGGTCGAGATCTGTTCCGACAGGTCGGCGGCCGGAATGATGGATTCGGCCAGGCTCACGTTGTAGTTCGGCAGGAACGCGACCTTCAGCAGGCCCCGCACGGTCGGATCGGAATTCACCACCCGGGCGATGTCGTTGGCCAGCTTGATGATCAGCTTGGCCGTATGGTAGCTCGCGGCCGCCTTGCCGGCGAAGATCTTCACCCGCGGCGTCCAGTTGCGGCCGGGATCGGCCCGGATGGCGTTATAAAGCGCCACCGTTTCCAGCAGGTTGAGGTGCTGGCGCTTGTATTCGTGGATGCGCTTGATCTGCACGTCGAACAGCGCGTCCGGGTCGACCGAGAAGCCGAGGCGCTGCTGGATGATGGAGCCGAGCCCCTCCTTGTTGGTGCGGCGGATGGCGCGCAGGCGCGCCTGCAGGTCCGGGTCGCCGGCATGCGGCTCGAGCTTCAGCAACGCCGAAGGATCATCGAGCACGGCGGGGCCGCACACGTCCACCAGCGCCTGCGTCAAGGCCGGGTTGGCCTCGAACAGCCAGCGCCGGAACGTGATGCCGTTGGTCTTGTTGTTGATCTTGTCCGGAAACAGCTGGTGCAGGTTGCGGAACACCGTTTCCTTCATCAGCTCGGAATGCAGGGCCGAGACGCCGTTGACCTTGTGGGCCGCCACGAAGGCGAGCGTGCCCATGCGGACGCGCTGGCGGCCCCAGCTTTCCTCGATCAGCGACACGCTGGACAGAACCTCGGGGTCCTGCTGGCCCTTGGCCCGGAGCCCGTCGAGGTGAATGGCGTTGATGAGGTAGATGATCTGCATGTGGCGCGGCAGCAGCCGCTCCATCAGGTGCACCGGCCAGGTCTCGAGCGCTTCGGGCAGCAGCGTGTGGTTGGTGTAGCCGAAGGTCGCCTGGGTGATGGTCCAGGCCTTGTCCCAAGGCAGGTTCTCGAGGTCGACCAGGATGCGCATCAGTTCCACCACAC
The DNA here is from genome assembly GCF_033947565.1 of Lichenihabitans sp. Uapishka_5. Taxonomy (NCBI): domain Bacteria; kingdom Pseudomonadati; phylum Pseudomonadota; class Alphaproteobacteria; order Hyphomicrobiales; family Lichenihabitantaceae; genus Lichenihabitans; species Lichenihabitans sp. Uapishka_5. The sequence continues at coordinate 5,470 of NZ_JARPVX010000028.1, read as the reverse complement.
CGATGGCCGGGTGGGTGTCGTTCAGCTGGATGGCGGCCTTCTCGGCGAGGCCCTCGATCGGACCGTATTGCTTCACGTGCCGCCGCACGAGGTCCTGCAGCGACGCCGAAGCGAAGAAGAACTCCTGCCGGAGGCGCAGTTCCTGACCGGCCGGCGTGGCATCGCTCGGGTAGAGCACCTTGGAGATCGATTCAGCCCGCACCCGGTCCGCCAGGGCGCCGACGTAATCGCCGGCGTTGAAGGCGTCGAGCCGCAGCGGGTCGACCGCGCGGGCCTGCCACAGGCGCAGCGTGTTGACGTGCTTGCCGCGCCAGCCGACCACCGGCGTGTCATAGGCGACCGCCGACACGGTTTCGGCCGGGTGCCACGTGTAGCGCGCCGCGCCGTCGGGGTCGTGACTGGTTTCGACGCTGCCGCCGAAGCCGATGTCATAGGCGATCTCGGGGCGTTCGAACTCCCACGGGTTGCCGTTGACGAGCCAGTTTTCGGGATATTCCTGCTGCCAGCCATCCTTGATGCCCTGGCGGAACAGCCCGTTCTCGTAGCGGATGCCATAGCCGTAGGCCGGCACCGCGAGGGTCGCCATGCTTTCCATGAAACAAGCCGCTAGGCGGCCGAGGCCCCCGTTGCCGAGCGCCGCATCGGGCTCCACCTGCCGCAGCCGGTCGAGGTCGACGCCGAGCCCCGCCAAGGCCTCCCGCATGGGCTCGACGAGCCCGAGATTGGTCAGCGAATCGAACAACAGCCGACCGATGAGGAACTCGAGCGACATGTAGTAGACGCGCTTGTTGCGCGTGTCGTTGGTGCGCTTGTAGGACTCGGCCCAGCCATCCACGACCTGGTCGCGCACCGCCAAGGCCACCGCCATGTACCAGTCGCGATCGGACGCCGTGCTGGCGTTCTTGGCGACCGCATAGGTCAGTTTCGCCATCACGGCGTCGCGAAGCCGGTCGGCGCCCACGCCCTCGGGCGCCACAAGGCCGTCCGCGACCGACGCCGCCGCATGGGTCGGCGCGGTCGTGTTGCTGTCGATGTCCATGGTCATGGCCTCCGGTTCGGCGGAAGGAATACGGCAAAGCCCGCGCTGACCCGGACCTTAGCCGCCCTGTGTTACAAAACCCTAGCAGGTTCACGGCCCCGTGATCGCCATGCGTCACCGGATGCGCGTCCGTGCGCCGCGATCCTCGCGATCGCCGCCCCGAAGCGCCGGGTGCCTCGTGCGGCAACGAGATCCGAGATGGCCTGCGCCGTCAACCCGGGTCGCTGCGCCTGACCGCGTCCTGGAGGCTTTGCCCTCAGGACCGGCCTTCGCCCGAAGCCCATAGCGCATCGAGCCCGGCCCGATAGGTCGGAAAGGCGAGATCGACGCCGAGATCCCGCCGCAGCACGGCGTTGCGGACGCGGCGGTTGGCGCCATAAAAGCTGCGCGCCATGGGGGACAGCTCGGCTGTCGCGAAGGGGATCAGCCCGGGCGGCGCGATGCCCATCAGGCTCGCCGCATAGGCCACCACGTCGGGCGCGGGTGCCGGCTCGTCGTCGGTGACATTGACGAGCCGGGGCGGTGCCGGATGCGCCAGGGCGGCCATGACGGCATGGCCTATGTCGGTCACGTGGATGCGGTTGAACACCTGACCGGGCTTGTCGATGCGCCGCGCTTCGCCGGCCCGGAGGTCGTCGAGCGCGTTGCGGCCGGGGCCATAGATGCCGGCCAGCCGCAGCACCGACACCGGCACCCCGGCGCGCGCGCCGAGCGCCAGCCATTCGGCCTCGACCCGGATGCGCGCCGCCTGTCGGGGGTTGCCAGCCATCGTGGCGGCTTCTTCGTCGATCCAGGCGCCGCCATGGCCGCCGTAGACACCGATGGTCGACAGATAAACGATGCGCCTGAGATTGGGCGCGGCCGCGATCGCCGAAGCGAAGTGGGCCAGCACCGGGTCGGCTTCGAGACCCGGCTGCACGCTGACCAGCAGCGCGTCGGCGTCAGCCAGCGCCGCCGGCAGACGCGGATCGACCGCTGCACCCACCGCGCTGCCATCGAAGCGCAGCAGCGTCGCGCCGTCCTGCTCGGGCTTGGCCGGAGCCCGCACGGTCCCCCACAGATGCGTGAAGGCAGCGCCATGCTGGCGCACCACCTGGCTGGCGCTGTAGCCCAGGCCGAAGACGAACAGCTTCACGCGAGCTCCCATTCCCGTTGCACGTCCGGATCGGTTTCCAAACGCCGCGCCGCGTCGCCGAGTTGCCGCGCCTCGATCGGCCCGAGCAGCCGGTGCAGCGCCCAGACGGCTGCGCCGCGCACAGCCGGGTCGGGATGGACGAGGTGCCGCCGCGCCGCCTCGGCGAGCTCAGCGTCGCCGGAATTGCCGATCGCGATCAGCACGTTGCGCAGGAAGCGCGCCAGCCCGATCCGCTTGATCGGACCGCCGGCGAAGAACGCCCGGAAACCGGCATCGTCGAATGCCGCGAGATCGCCGAGGCGTGGCGCCGCGAGGTCGGCGCGCGCCTGCAGCTTTTGTTCGGCCGCGACGGCCGCGAACTTGTTCCACGGGCAGGCCGCGAGGCAGTCGTCGCAGCCATAGATGCGGTTGCCCATCAAGGGACGGAGCGCCCGGTCGATCGGCCCGGCGTGCTCGATCGTGAGATACGAGATGCAGCGCCGCGCATCGAGCCGGTAGGGCGCCGGGAAGGCCGCCGTCGGGCAGGCGTCCTGGCAGGCCCGGCAGGAGCCGCAGCGGTCGCGGTCCGCGTCGTCGGGCTGCAACGCCAGGGTGGTGAAGATCGAACCGAGGAACAGCCAGGAGCCGAAGTCGCGCGACACGAGGTTGGTGTGCTTGCCCTGCCAGCCGAGCCCGCTCGCGGCGGCGAGCGGCTTCTCCATCACGGGTGCGGTGTCGACGAACACCTTCACCTCGGCCTCCCCCGGCCGCGCCGCCGCCGCGAGCCACCCGGCCAGCGTCTTCAGCCGGCCTTTGACGACATCGTGGTAGTCGCGGTGGCGCGCATAAACCGAAACGGTACCGCGGTCCCGTCGCGCCAGGCTCTGCAGCGGATCGCCCTCGGGGCCGTAGTTCATGCCCAGCATGACGACGCTGCGGACCTCCGGCCAAAGCGCCTTCGGGCTGCCGCGTCGCTCGACCGTATCGGCCATCCAACCCATGGCGCCGTGCCGGCCCGCCGCCAGCCAGGCATCGAGCCGGGATCGCGCGTCCGGGATGGCATCGGGCGAAACGATCCGGCAGGCCTCGAAGCCGAGTTCGGCCGCCCGCACCCGGAGGCGGTCCACCAGGGCGGGCCGGGGTGCCGCTGCCCCGCCTCGAGGAGCTTCGGCAAAGGCGGTCATGGGGTCGGGCTGCGGCACGGCCCCGACCCAATCGCATCGTGGTCTAGAAGTCGAGGTCGGCGTAGGTGGCGCTCGGCATCATGCCCGGCATGCGATCGGCCAGCAGCGGCCGGAACGACGGGCGCGACTTGATCCTGGCGTACCAGTGCTTCGCTCCCTCGTCCTCCGCCCATGGCACGTCGCCCAAGAAATCCACGCAGGACAAATGCGCGGCCGCGGCGAGGTCCGCATAGCTCAGCGTGTCGCCGCCGAGCCAGCGCCGTGCCCGGATCAGATAGCCGATATAGCGCAGATGATAACGCACGTTCGAGCGCGCCGAGCGCACGGCATCCATGTCGGGCGCGCCACCGCCCTGCTCGCCCTTCATGTAGCGCCGGTACACTTTTTCGCGCACCAGCGGTTCCGACACCTCGGCGAAGAACTTGGCGTTGAACCAGTCGAGCAGGCGGCGCACCTCAAGGCGCACCAGCGGGTGGTCGGGCAGCAGGCGCCGGTCCGCCATGCCGAGGCCGCGCGTTTCATCGAGATATTCCGCGATGATGCCGGCGCCCGGCACCGGCGGCCCATGCTCGTCGAGCATCACCGGCGTGGTGCCGGCCGGGTTCATCAGGAGGAAATCGTGACGCCGCTCGTGCACCCGCTCCTCGATGAGGTTCGGCTCGATCCCGTATTCGCCCAGCACCAGGCGGATGAAACGCGACTGCGGGTCGAGGGGGTGGTGGTAAAGGTCAGGCATCGGACGCGCACGTGGCGGACCCGTGCCTCGAGGCGGCCTCCTTGGAACCCAGGTCGTCGAACCGAGCCGAAACGTCTGGGAAACTTGGAGGCATGGAGCGGAGGTGCTTCGGTCGAAGGGACGGAGCCGGTGCGCCGCCTGCTATAGGATGCGCATCGGGGCTGAACAATCGGTTTCCGCGACCGCATGTCGCTTTCGTGACGCTGCGGCAGGCGTGCCTCAGCCCGGGGCGGAGCCGACCCCCGCCCGCCGCAGCGCCACCACGATGCGGTCGAGCCCCTGCAGGAATTCGGAGCGCTGCCGGCGGTCGAAGGGTTTTGGGCCACGCGTGTTTTCCCCGGCGGCCCGAAGGTCGCTCAACAGGTTCCGCATGGCGAGATCGGCACCGATCGAGGCTGCCGTGAAGCGACGGCCGTTCGGCGCGATCACGTCGGCGCCCGCCTTGACGCAGCGGTCGGCCAGCGGCACGTCGGTCGTCACCACGATCGCGCCCCGCCGGGCCCGCTCGGCGATCCAATCGTCCGCGACGTCGAGGCCCGCCGACACCAGCACGCGCTCTATCGCCGGATCACGCGGCACCAGGATCGGCTGGTTGGCCACCACAAAGGTCTTCAGGCCGTAGCGGGCCGCGACGCGGTACACTTCATCCTTCACCGGACAGGCATCGGCGTCGACCAGGATGACGATCGGCTGAGATTCGGGGACGGCCCCGGGCGGAGCATCGTCGCTCATGCGGTCTTGTCGGGCCAGCCGCACAGGTCCGCCACCAAGCAGGTGGCGCAGAGCGGCTTGCGGGCCACGCAGGTGTAGCGCCCGTGCAGGATCAGCCAATGGTGGGCATGACGGACATAGTCGGTCGGCACGACGGCCAGCAGCCCCGCCTCGACCTGATCGGGCGTCGCCCCGACCGCGATCGGCATCCGGTTCGACACGCGGAACACATGCGTATCGACCGCGATGGCGTGCTCGCCATGCAGGGTGTTGACCACCACGGCGGCCGTCTTCTTGCCGACGCCCGGCAAGGTTTCGAGCACGGCCCGGTCACGCGGCACCGTGCCGCCGAACTCGCGCACCAGCCGCTCGCTCAAGGCCATGACGTTCCGGGCCTTGGCGTTGTAGAGGCCGATCGTCTTGATGTAGCCCTTCAGCCGTTCTTCGCCGAGGTCGAGCATCGCCTGCGGAGTATCGGCGACCGCAAAGAGCGGTCCGGTCGCCTTGTTGACGCTGACGTCGGTCGCCTGGGCCGACAAGGCGACCGCGACCAGCAGCGTATAGGGCGTGCCGTAGAACAACTCCGTCATCGGCTCGGGTTCGCGAACCTGGAAGCGCCGGAAGATTTCCGCGATGCGCCCGAGGTCGGCCGGGTCGGGCCGCGCGGGGGCCGGGCGGGTGCGGCG
>NZ_JARPVX010000027.1:0-47086 GCF_033947565.1 Lichenihabitans sp. Uapishka_5 | reverse complement strand
GGCCTTCACGAAGCAGGCATCCGACTGCGGTAGGTCCAGGCAGAAGAAGTGGATCATCGCTTGGCGATCCATAGACCGGCGCTTCGTCCGATGGGATCTTCGTTCCCATTTCCCCTCCTCCTACCCTAACGCGGACTCCTGACGCGCTCCCTCAGCCCTGCCTGACATCCGCGATTTTCGGTGACAGAGATCGGCACTTTCTCGTGCTTCTTGCCATCGCCTATCCTGATCACGTGGTGCAGCAACGCAAGGGCGTGCACGCCCATGCGCGTGATCCAGCAGGCTCCGAGCGGTGCCTGGGGCGTTCCATCCACCCGAACGTCGTGTGTGCGTGTCGTCACCCCCAATGCATCAAGGATATCGGACGACCGGCGGAGATTGATCCGGGAGTGGAATGAATTCAGCGTCTCCCGGAACCGAGTCGAACCGCGCCTGCCGCCAATCCTCCTTGGCTTGTTCGATGCGCTCGGGGCGCGACGAAACGAAGTTCCACCAGACGTGGCGGGGTCCATCCATCGGTTCCCCGCCGAGGAGCATGAAGCGGGAGGCCGTCGTCGCGCGTACCGTTATCGCATCGCCTGGCCGGAACACCAGAAGCTGACCCGGACCGAACCCATCGCCCGCGACCTCGATGGCACCCAAGACCGTGTAGATGGCGCGCTCGTCATGCTGGGCGTCGATGGGCAGGCTGGCGCCAGCTTCGAGTTGCACGTCCGCATAGAACATCGGGCTCGACGTCCTGACGGGGGACACGGAACCGTACGCGGTTCCGGCGATCAATCTCACCGACTTGCCTTCTCCGGAGATCATCGGCAGGGCCGACGCGTCATAATGTTCGAACGTGGGGGTGCTTTCTTCGTCCCTGGCCGCCAAAGCCACCCAGCTTTGGATCCCGAACAGTTTCGAACCGGCGTGCCTCAGGCCTTCCCCCGTCCTCTCCGAATGCGTGATGCCCCTACCCGCCGTCATCCAGTTCAATTCGCCCGGGCGGATCGGCAACGCCGTGCCGAGGCTGTCCCGATGCATGATCTCGCCGTCGAAGAGGTACGTGACGGTCGAAAGTCCGATGTGGGGATGCGGGCGAACGTCCATGCCTTGTCCGAGCAGGAACTCCGACGGGCCCATCTGGTCGAAGAAGATGAACGGCCCGACCATCTGGCGTTGGTTCGACGGTAGGGCGCGACGGACGGCGAAGGAGCCGAGGTCGCGCGATCGCGGCACGATCACGGTCTCCAACGCATCACAGCTGAAGGCGTTTCCCGGGACCGGGTCGTCGACACCATGCCAACTCATCCCATCTCTCCTGATTGCGCGACCGCGATCCCGATCGGGCAGCCATCCAAGCCCGCACGGGATGGTCGTGTCATCCAGACGGGACATGTCGGTTCGATCGGCGCCAGCGGCGATCTTCTTGTGACACGTCACCTCGTGTTGGCGTCGCTCGGCGCGAGGAATCGTTGGATGCGGTTCATCCGCTGCCATATTCCAGGGCTCATCCCGCCAATCTTGGAGAAAACCCGCGTGAAGTGGCTCTGGTCACCGAAACCGCACAGCAACGCTACGTCCGCGAGGGGAAGGTTCGTGGCGAGCATGAGCCTTTTGGCTTCCTCGACCCTCATCTCCGAGAAGAACCGATGTGGGGCGCATCCCGTGCTCCGCCGGAACGCGGCGGCGAAATAGGTCGTCGACAGGCGGCAGGCCCGGCTCACCTCCGTCATCGTCAACCTGGTCCCAAGGCTCGCGCGCATCATCTCCTTGGCGCGGCGCTCCTGCCAGGGAGCCAAGCCGCCGTGCTCCGCGGGGCCTGCCGCCCTACCGTCGCCGTATCGCAGGGCGGCGTGGGAAAGGAACGCCAGTGCGATGTGCTCCACGTACATCGTCCTCCATTCCGCCGGGTCGTCGAGCGCCGGCAGCAACAAGGCCCCGAGCGACGCCGCGACGGGGTCGGGCTCGTCACGTCGCCACCGCAAACGCCTGGGTCGCGAAAGGCCGTCTTCCTGCGCGAGTTCGTCGAACAGGACCTCCGGAACGTAGAATTGCAGCGCGTCGAAGGCGCCGCCGATCCTCGACCTCGGGAAGTCGGCCAAGCTGAGGGCGCTGACGGCCCCGGCAGGGACGGCCCCGGTATGGACGAGCCGTCCACCAACGTGGAGGTCGTGATGGGACAGGTCCTGCAATTGCAGGACGATGCTGAAGGCAGGTTCCTCCTTCAGCGGAGCGGTCCGGGAATCGTTATCCACCCAACCGCGGAGGCGGGTCAGCACGAGGCCACTGCCCCCAGGACGCCGCACGTCCATCGTCGATCTCGCTTCGACGCCGAAATGTCGTGCGATGTGAACGCCATTGAGTCCGCGCCGGACGCGGGACGGGCCCCGTGCAGCCGAAGTTGTCTCGGCGCCGACCCGAACGGCATCGGAGATGGCAGAACCAGAAGCGTCACGTTCGAGTCGGCAGCCCACCCTTCAACCTCCCGTTGCGCCCAATCATCGACGTGGGATGGGCATGCGTCTTTCGCCGCCTTGCTGGAGATTTCCTCTATTCTGCTGTTTCGGGCCGTCCGGATCCCGGACCGGGATCAGCGGCGTCTCGTTGCCTCGATGCCGAGGCGGCCAGCGATCCGGACGAGGTCAGGGAGCGATCGCGCGCTCATCTTCTCCATCACGTGACGCTTGTGAACCTTGGCCGTGATCTGCGTGATGCCGAGCTCCGCCGCGATCTGCTTGTTCATCAGTCCGCCGATGGCGCAGCCCAACACGTCCCGCTCACGCGGCGTGAGCGAGGCGAGCCGCTGGCCTAGTTCCGCATGCGCGCGCTCGTCCTCCGAAGCACGGAGGTCTGCCGCGAGGGCGCGGCGTAGCGCGTTCAGCAACACGTCGTCTTCGACGGGTTTGGTCAGGAACTCCGTCGCGCCGTTCCGCATGGCTCGGACGGTCATGGGAATCGTGCCATAGCCCGTCAGGAACACGACCGGCACGGTTCCGCCCGCTTCCCGGAACGCATCCTGAACCGCCAGGCCATTCTGCTCTCCCAAGCGCACGTCGAGGAGGATGCAGGCGGGGCGGCCCACGGCTTGGCCATCGAGGAACTCGGACGCCGTTGCATGGCCGATGGCGTGCAAGCCCGCCGAACGGCAGAGGCGCACCAGGGCGGTCCTGAGGACCTCGTCGTCGTCGACGATGTGCACCGTCCCGAGGGGGAATTGACCGGATGCCGGCCCTGGCTCGTCCGTGATCCCAATGGTTTCCCCGCGTCGGACGGGCGCGGTCATCGCCGCGACGTTCCCGTTTCTCCGAACGCGTTCAGAAGGCACCGTTCGAAATGATCGGCCTCGAATGGTTTCGCGAAATAAGCGAAGGCTCCGAGGGCGAGTGCGCGCTCGTGGCTCGCTTTGCTGGGATAGGCCGTCACCACGATCACCGGAACCCGCACTCCGCGATCCATCAAGACCTTCAGGAGATCCAGGCCGCCGAGGCCTGGCATCTGCACGTCCGTGACGATGCAGCCGGGGACGCCGGCTTGCAAGTCGGAAAGAAGCGCCTCGGCGCTCTCAAAAAGGATGGGCTGGAAACCGAGCGAGCGCGTCAGACGGTCCAGCGCCGCCCGAATCGCGGGGTCGTCGTCCACGATCGCGACGGCGTGCCCTTTCGGCAACGCTTCAGCCATCCGAGGTCGGCACGGCGAAGTGGAACGCCGCTCCGCCGCCCGGAGCGGCTTCGACCCAGATGTCACCCCCGTTGGCGTCGATGCAGTTGCGGCAGATCGCGAGCCCCATTCCCATGCCGCCCGGCTTCGTCGAGTGGAACGGATCGAAGATCGTCCCGCGTCGGTCGGGCGCGATCCCCGGTCCCGTGTCGCTCACGGCCGCGACCACCATCGTTCCCCGTCGTTGGATGGCCACGGAGACGTCCCTGGGACCGGGGACGTCGGCCATCGCCTGGGCAGCGTTGAGGAAGAGGTTCACGAACACCTGCTGGATCTGGACGAGGTCGGCGAGGGCTCGCGGAACGCCCTCCTCGGGAGCCAGGTGGATCGTCGCGCCCAGTTCCCGCATGTCCCGTTCGACGAGCAGGTTCGCATCCCTGGCCGCCTCGACGAGGTCGAGCGGTTCGGGGGCGTGGGGGGCGTTGCCGATGAAGGATCGCGTCCGGGCCACGACGTCCCGTGCGCGGGTCGCGGCCCGAACCACGTCCTCGAGCGCGAGCATCGCCTCGGCGTGATCCGGTTCGGGGCGACGCAGCCAACGCAGGGCCGCTTGCGCGTTGGCCACGATGGCCGTCAGGGGGGAGTTCACCTCGTGCGCTATGGACGCGCTCAGCGCACCGACCGTGGCGACCCGCGATCGGCGCGCGAGTTGCGTCTCGGCCGTGACTAGTTGCGCTTGCGCCCTCTTGAAGGCCGTGATGTCCAAGGAGGTCACCAAGATGTCTCCGAAGCCCGTGAGGTCGGTGGGCAGCATGGCCGTGAACAGCACGTCGACTTGTTGCCCGTCCGCACCCGTCACGTGAGCCTCCGATCGGAAGAACCGGTCGCCCCGGCCGAACGCGACGAGCCACTGCACGAAGGTCTGATCCGTGTCGGGGAGAAGCCGGTCGAGGGATCCGAGATAGGCGGCCTTGCTGGGCGCCCCGGTTTCCTCGAGCGTGAAGGAGTTGACGTCCTTGATCATGACGGACGCCCGGATGGCCCGGAGTGCGTCCGGGCGGCTCGCGAAGTGGCTCTCGAGGTCCTCCACGCCTGCGAGACGCAGGGCCATCACGGCCTTGGCGGCCGCGGTCCAATCCTCGCGCCACATGGAGATCCCGGCTCGTTCGAAGATGGCCGTCTCTCGCGCCTCGCTCAGGTCGCATGTGTTCCGCAGCCGCAGGATCCACATGACCGAGCATGCGGCTGCCGCGACACCCAAGGCCCCGAACGCCATGCCCCATGGAAGCGACAGGGCGGCCGCCGCGTAGCCCCCCAACGTCGTCGCCACCGATCCAAGCACGGCGAGGGCCGCGGCGGGAGAAAGCGTCGGGCCGCCGGAGCGCTTGCTTGGCGGAGCTTGACGCATCCACGCCGGCAAGCGCCGTTCAACCCCGGCATCGGCGTCCTTCCGCGAGGTCGGCGCGAGGCTCGGCCACCGCGAGAATACCTGGTTCATGCCGGCCATCCGAATGAATCCATCCATATCGGGGTCAAGGCGGCCCCGTCTTCGATACACCTGTATAATGGCGGGACGGTTCGCCGGATTGGACGATGGCCGCATGGATTTGCATCGGCATGGCTCCCGGAAGTTCCCGAACGCCGGCTTGCTCGCGTCCTCCCGGGAACGGGCCTGGAGCGGCGTCGCGGCCGAGCTCAGGTCGCATCCGGGCGGCGACCTGCCGGCGATGGTGCCGACCCAGATGGAGGTCACCCTCGCGACGCGCAGGTGCCCTGGCGCTTTCGTGAGCCGCAAGGGTGCCGGGATCCGGCAGAGGACCGCCGTCGAGGCGGGAACGATCTGGCTCTGCCCGGTCGGCGTCGGCGAGGACGACATCAACATCTCCGCGCCGCTGGAAGACGTGCTCCACATCTACCTTCCGTCGGATCGCTTCGCGTCGTTGGCGGACGCGTACGGGGATGCCCGCGTCCGGGCCGACGCGGTCCGCTACCTGGCCGACGTCGACGATCCGCTGATCCGTCAGGTCGGCCTCGTCATCCTCGGCGAGTTGCTCCGGGAAAGTTCCGCCGGACGCATGATGGTGGAAGCCGCCGCGCTCACCCTGACCGCCCGCATCGCCCAAGCCCATGGGCATGATGGGCCCGACCTTCCATCGGGCGCCGACGAAGGCATCCGTTGCCCGGCACGCATCCGGCGCGCGATCGAGTTCATGCAAGACAACCTCGATCGGAACTTGACCGTTTCCGAGATCGCAGAGATCGCATGTTTGAGTCCGTTTCATTTCGCACGGACGTTCAAACGCGCGACGGGCAAGACGCCCCACGCGTTCGTCAGCGCCGAAAGGTTGCAACGCGCCCGCAAGCTCCTCGCCCAGCCTTCTACTTCCATGAGCGAAATCGCCCTCCGTTCCGGCTTCTCTGGCCAGGCTGCGTTCGGAACCGCGTTCAAGAGGGTGGTTGGGTGCACCCCTGGGGAATTCCGGAAGCTCGTGTCGGGAACCGGCGCTTGACGTCGGCGTCACGTGCTCCGTTCGACGAACCCGTCGCATCGCCCTCCGTGCCGCCGACGCCGATCCTCGAGGGCTCATGACCCACTCGGGTGTGCTGCATTCCGCGGGATTCGCGGGGACGTCGCTCATGTCGGTGTTTGATCCGACCTTCAAAGGGGAGGTCGATGCGAGTCTCGGCAGGGGGGATGGCCTTCCCATGCTGCTCCGCCATGCCGGCGTAGGCTCGGACCGCCGGGACTTGCGGGGACCCTTGAGGGGACGATAATTGTCGCCATGGACCAGTCGAGCCACGTTGGTTTGCCGATCGAGGTCGTCCTCGACCTCGCCGTCGACGAAGCCGGAGATCTGGTGGCCTTGCACGCGAGCGGCCGTTTACGTGGCGGCGTCCAGCCAAGCTTCCTGGCTTCCCCGGCCCGGAATGGAATGCCCGTCTTGGGTTCCGTCGACGAGTCCTACGTTTATGCCTCGCCCGAATGGCTCCGCAGCGATGCGGCCTCGTGGGACCAACGCAGCGACCTTTACGCCTTCGGAATCGCTCTCTTCCAACTCCTGACCGGCCGTCTGCCGTTCGTAGCCGAAGGGGCCGCGGAATGGCGACATGCTCACCTCGCGGTCGCCCCTCCCAATCCCGCTCGCTTGCGACCGGGCGTCCCTCCCGTCCTGGATGCCATCGTCCTGCGCCTTCTCGCGAAGGATCCCCTCGAACGCTACTTGCAGGCCGAGACCCTGCGCATCGACTTGACGTCCTGCCGAGATGAATGGCGCCGGGCCGGCGAAATCCCTTGGTTCGATCCGGCGGCGGGCGACGCGCCTCATCGCGCCACGAACCAGGGCGCCCTGTTCGGTCGATCCAAGGAGTCCGCTCGGCTCCGGCAGGTCCTGGGTCGGGTCTCAGACGCCCGGCATGGAGAGGTCTTGTTGATCTCCGGAGGGGGCGGCGTCGGCAAGACGAGCTTGGTGCAACGGGTGTTGAGGGAGATGGCCGGTTCGGTCACCGTGGCAAGCGCCAAGAGCGACAAGCTGCAACGCGACAACCCTTACGCGCCGATCGCGCAGGTGATGCGCGGCCTCATGAACGACGTCGTGGCGCAAGGCGCCGGCGTGCTCGACGCGGTGCGAAGCAGATTGGCGTCGTCACTGGATGGGCACGAACGGCTGATCGTCGACCTCGTCCCGGAATCCCTGCACGTCTTCGGATCGGTCAGTCCGATCGCGGACGTTCCGGCTCAGCTCGAAAGGGTGCGGACCCAAGGTGCGATCCTGCGCACCCTGGCTGCGTTCCTCGATCCGTCCAAGCCGCTCGTCCTCTTCATCGACGACCTTCAATGGTTCGATGGTTCGTCGCGCGACGTCCTTGACGCCTTCGTCGCGACCGCTCCGGAATCCTTGTGCCTGATCTGCGCCTTCCGTGACGCCGACGATGGGAAGCCGTTCGCCCCGCGTTCCCTGATCGAGGCCGCGCGCGCCGCCGCGATGCCGGTCACGGACCTCACGCTTTCTCCGTTGGACGACGGTGCCACCGCTGCCCTCGTGAATTCGGCCTTTCCCGGAGGGATCGACGGCGTCGGACGACTCGTCGCGCTGGTCAAACGTCGCACGGCCGGGAACCCGTTCGCCATCCACCAAGCCCTCAGGACCCTGTTCGACGAAGGAAGCATAGTCCGCGACCCTGGGACGCGGCGGTGGTCCTGGCACGAGGACGAAACCGATCGCGCGTTCCGATCCGAGGACGACGACGACGTCATGGCGACCCGATTGGAGCGCTTGTCCGACGAGGATCGAGAATTGCTGGCCCGGATGGCATGCATCGGGCGGCGCGTCCCGTTTGACCTCCTGCACGGATTGATGGGAGGCGCCCTCGACGAGGCGAAGCCCATCGCACGGTCGCTCGTCGAAGGGGGCTTCCTTGTGGAGGAGCAGGAGGCGCTTGCCTACGCCTTCGGGCACGATCGAACGTTCGAGGCGGCCTATTCCCTCTTTGATGAGGAGCGACGCCGGGGCGAGCACGCCGGCATCGCTCGTGCCTTGCTGGCCAAGAACCTCCAACCGACCGTCGGCGATTCCTTCGAAATAGCCAATCAAATCGAGCTCGCGGGCGTGGGGCCACTTCCAGGGGGCGATCGCGTCGCATTCGCCGGCGCGCTCGTCGCGGCCGCCACGACGGCGCGTCGATCGGGCGGCGTGGACCGGGCGTTGCGTTACCTGGACCGCGCGGCGACGTTCGCCGATGGGGAATGGTGGTGCCTTCATCCAGCGCTCGCCTGCCAAATCCACATTCTGCGCGCGGAGTTGTTCCTTGCCACGGCGTCGCTTCCGGCGGCATCGGTGGAGATCGACCTCCTTCTGGAACATGCGCCGTCGGACGTCGAGCGTGCGACCGCCCGTCGCCTCCAGGCAGTCATGCTGACGCTCCGGTCCGACTACGACGGGGCGATCACGGCCGCGCTCATGGGCCTCGATGCCCTGGGAATACGCCTGGAGCGCGGCCAGCCCAGGATGGAACTCGACCGCGCCTACGCGACGGTGAAGGAGGTCTTGGGTCAGCGCACCATCGCCGGCCTGTCCGAACTGCCGGTGATGACCGACACCAGGATCGCAGGCGCGATGGCGATCCTGTCGACGCTGATCTCCTCGATCTTCACGCCCGACGGCCTGCGTTTCCTGCACATGGCCAAGATGGTCGAGTTGACCCTGATCCATGGCACCACGCAGGAATCGGCTTACGGCTTGTCTTGGTTCGGGGTCATGATCGCGTCCCTTTACGAGGACTACGAGGACGGGCAGGCCTGGGCGGAGGTGGCGACCGCGCTCGTCGAACGGCACGGCTACGATGCCCAGCGCACGGCGACGCTCGTCGCCCTCGATCAGGTCAGTGCCTGGACGCGGCCGATGTCCTATTCGCTTTCCCGCATCCACGAAGCGATCCGGGTGGGTCACGCGGCGGGCGACGTCGGCATGACCTGCTACGCGCGGAACCACTTGGTATCCGACCTACTCATCGTCGGTGAACGCCTGGACGAGATCGAAGCGACCGTCACGCCGGCGATCGCCATCACTCAGGACCTCCAATATCGCGACATCGAACTGTTGCTTCAGGCGCAGCGGAGGCTCGTGAGGTCGCTCACCGGCCATGGAGGCGTCGTCGTGCACGACGGCGACGAAATCGTCGCCACCTCGACCCGCTTCTGGGTTCGGCTCTACGATGGGATCGGGGTCTTCTGGGACGGCCGTCCGTCGGATGCCCTCCCGCTCCTTCGCGAGGCGGCCGACCTGATTCCCTTGATGGCCGCGCACATTGACACGGCTTGGTGCTCATTCTTCCTGGCCCTCGCGATCGCGGGAGCCGGCGAGGGACGGGACACGTCGGTCGAGGAGATCCTGACCATCCGTGAGCGCTTCGCACGATGGGCCGAACTGAACCCGGGCACCTTCCGGAACAAGCTCCTCCTCATCGATGCGGAAAAGGCGCGCGTTTCGGGCGACGCGTTGCAGGCTATGGCGCTTTATGACCAAGCGGCGGATGCCGCGGAGTCGTCGGGATTTGGCCACGAACGCGCGTTGGCGCACGAGTTGGCCGGACGTCACCTTGCCGGACTTGGGCTGGCCCAGGGGGCAAGGCGGCATTTCGACCTCGCACGAGGATGCTACGCACGGTGGGCCGCGCACGGCAAGGCCGACCGGCTGACGACGCATCATGGTCTGCCCCTGGATGCCTCTGCCCCACCGGCTCCCCGATCGATCGATTTGGCGCTGGCGCTCCGCGTGTCGCAGTCGATGTCGGAGGAGATCGTGCTCGACACGCTCGTTCGCTCGCTCGTGACGGACCTGATCGTCCATGCGGGGGCCAGCCACGGCGCATTGGTGATGTTCCGGGACGACCAGGCCGTGGTCGAAGCGACCGGCGCCGTATCGGGCGGAGCCGTCGACGTTCAGCGATCGGGGGCGGTCGACGTCGGCCGGGTCGTCCCGCCCACGGTCTTCAACGTCGTCACGAAGACGCGCAAGGCGTTGATGGTGGCCGACGGACGCAACGAACATGAGGGGCCGCACGCCGCCGACCGCGCGGTCAGGGCGACACGATCCGTGCTCTGCGTCCCTCTATTGAAGCGGAGCATGTTGGTCGGGCTCGTCTACCTCGAGAACCGGCTGACCGGCAACGTGTTCACGACGGATCGGACCACCATGATCGAGTTGCTGGCCTCCCAGGCCGCCATCTCCCTTGAGAACGCCGACCTTTACGGGAAGCTCGTGGAGGAGAACCGGCGGCGGGAGACGAGCGAGGCCGCGCTATGGGCGGCGCGCGCCGAACTCGGGCGCACCGCCCAACTGACGGTGCTGGGTGGCCTTGCGGCGTCCGTGGCTCACGAAGTCAACCAGCCACTTTCCGCCATCGCGACCCATGCCGACGCGACGGTGCGCTGGCTTTCCCGTGAGGTGCCCGACCTCGACGAGGCCTTGCAGGGCGTCCGGAGCATGCGCGCCGGGGTCGATCGCGCGACGGAGATCATCCGTGGCCTTCGCGCCTTGGCCAGGCAGACGTCACCCGTGATGGCCGAATTCCAGATCGGCCTGACCGTGCGCCACGTGGTCACGTTGCTCGAGGCGGAGGTGGGGGTGAGGAACATCGAGTTGGCGCTGGACCTCGAAGCCGAAGGTGCGGTCGTCAGGGGCGATGCCATCCAGTTCGAGCAGGTGATCCTCAACCTCGTGAACAACGCCGTCGACGTGCTCGCGGCGACCGTCAGACGCGGCCGCCGGATCCGGGTGAAGACGGCCTTCGAGCATGCCGGGGTCCGGATCGGGGTCACCGACAATGGGCCGGGCATCCAGCCCGAAATCCTGGCATCGATCTTCGATCCCCTTTTCACGACCAAGGCGGACGGAATGGGCATGGGCCTCGCCATATGCCGGTCCATCGTCGAAGCCCATGGCGGCAAGCTCGAGGTTTCCTCGGATGCGGCTGGCACGACCTTCTCGTTCGTCCTGGCCGTGGTTCCGTCCCCGTCCCCCTGAGCCCCCGGCAACGCGTGCGCGGAACGCCTGGGCTCCGGGGCGTGACACTCGATGAACAATCGTGGGAAAGCCGGAGGCCCAGGCGCGGCACAGCGATTTCGTACAAAACGAGCCGTCGCTGCTTGAAGACCGCATCGCATCGCAAGCGTGAAAAGTCCAAGAACGGCGACCGCCGAAGGCCTACCCTGTGCTCGAAGCAAC
Organism: Lichenihabitans sp. Uapishka_5; assembly: GCF_033947565.1. Lineage (NCBI taxonomy): Bacteria > Pseudomonadati > Pseudomonadota > Alphaproteobacteria > Hyphomicrobiales > Lichenihabitantaceae > Lichenihabitans > Lichenihabitans sp. Uapishka_5. The sequence goes on along the minus strand of NZ_JARPVX010000027.1, from coordinate 35,720 downwards.
GTCGGGCTGAGAGCGCGTACGTTCCGGAAAGTGCGGATCGCGCGGTGGCCGAGGGAAGACACATTGAAACCTCCTGCGCATGATGGTCACAAGATCATCGAACGATCGAATGCTTTGGAAGCGGACCTCCACCCCAGCTTCGTTTTGACCGGGCGCTTTGGGCGCGGGGATCTGGTGACCCCGGATGAAGCCCCATGGAGGATCCCGCACGGTCTGCCACCGACCTTCACCGGCGAAGGAGGTCCAGCTTGGACATGCGGATAGGTCTTCGTCAGGTCGATGTCCCGGGACGTGACGCGCGGTCCGGGGACCAGGGAGGTGATAGCGCCGAGGTAGCCCCCCATCTCGCTCGCATGTCGCGGGCCGCCACCTTGGGGACCCTGACCGCTTCGATCGCCCATGAAGTCAGTCAACCTCTGTCCTCGATCGCGACCTTTGGCGAAGCGGGTCTGCGATGGCTGGACCGGGACGAGCCTGATCTCGACGAGGTGCGGACCGCGTTGACGGCGATCAGCGAGATCGCACGTCAGGCCTTTGAAGTCGTGCAAAGGGTCAAGGGCGTCGTCTCCGGCAAATCGTCGAGTCGCTCGGCCACCTCTTTGAACAAGATCGTCGAACAGACGGTCGAACTCTGCAGGTCGGAGTTCGACGCGGGCGCGATAGGATGCAGCGTTCACCGGGCGCCCGACGATCCACGGGTCTGGGCCGATCCGTCGCAATTACAGCAGGTGGTGCTCAACCTCCTCATGAACGCGATCCAGGCGACTGGGGGGAAGGCGCTCCGGCAGGTTCTGATCACGGTGGGGACCGCATCCGCCTCCTTCGTGACCCTCGAAATCGAGGACAGTGGTTCCGGCATCGCCCCCGAGGAGGTGCGGAACGTGTTCCAGAGCTTCTACACGACGAAGGAGGACGGTCTCGGCTTGGGTCTTCCGATCAGCGAGTCCGTGGTCAGGGATCATGATGGCGACATCGTCGTGGACGGTTCTCCACGTTTAGGGGGAGCCCGCTTTTCGGTGACGTTGCCCCTCCACCAGCACCCGATCGGTAGGCAACCGCATTCGACGTCCGACGACGTGCCGTGGACCGGCGCGAGCTGACGATCAAGCCGCTTGACCTGGGGGAACAATCCGCCCGGTATGCAGCAGGTAACTATGGCTTCCCGAGAGCACGACCTCACCACGTTGGTTGTGGACCGTGACCTTGGTCGTGACCTCGCCCTTGTCCCCCATGGCCTTCAACGAAGCGATCTCGAGCGCGGGGTAGAGCGTGTCGCCGGCGTGGACCTCCTTGAGGAATTCCACGGACAGCCCCGTGAACGCGATGAAGATCGCCCCGAAGGTATGAGGCAGCAACGTCGCACCCGGAGCCGTGAAGGCGAGGACCTGTAAACCGTGGACGACGGGGGCCGGGTGGCCGAAGCGCTTCGCGTAACCCACGTCGTAGTGGATCGGGTGGTTGTCGCAGGAAACCGTCTGGAAGGCGGAAGCATGCGCATCGTTCACCGTCCGGCTCGGGGCGCGGAACACCTCTCCGACGTTCAATTGATCGAAGGTGCGCTCTGGGACGACGTGCCATGCTGTTGGATCGAACGGCAGGCTCAAGGGACGGCTCCTCAGGTTGGATGGATCATGTCACGGGCATAGTCGAGGCCGATGCCGTAGCCGCCGCCATGGTCGACAACGATTCCGCGTGCCGCTTCGTAGGTCTCGTGACGCGTCCAGTCGCGCTGCAGTTCGAGGAGGAATTGCAGCCAGGACGTCATGACGGCCCCCGCCTGCTCCATGCGTCGCAGGGCTGCCTCGTGACTGGCGGTCGTGAGGCCGCCACAGGCGTCGGCGACCACGTGCACCGAATAACCCTCGACGAGCGCCGAGAGGACGGGAAAGCTGACGCAAGCCTCGGTCAACAGCCCGCTCACGACCAAGGTGCGTCGACCGGCCGCGACGATGGCCGCCCTCGTCGCCTCGTCCTCCCAAAGGTTCATGTTGCGTCGTTCGAATGGAGTCACCTCCGGCAACACGGCACGAAGCGGTGGCATCAAGGGCCCGCTGTAAACCTTCGACGCGGACGTGCTGGCCACGACCGGGACCCCGAAGGCGTTGGCCGTCCGCGCCACGGCGACGGCGTTGCTCCTGAGGACCTGTCGGTCGGCCGAGCCGGCCGCGAAGGCCAGTCCGGCCTGCTGGTCGACAAGGACCAACAAGCAATCGGATGGTGTCAGGAGCGGTGGATTGGGCATGGCGGGCCTCTGATGGACGAGTTCAGCCTAGGTCCGCTCCGGTCATCGTTCTTGTAGCAGCCCGCGTCGTTTTGCAGAAAGGCGCAGCATTCCAATCAAGGCTGACCGGAACCGCTCGACAGCCGGCCCCGCGCCGTCAAAATTGCGGGCTCCCGGATTCTGCCGGTCCTCAATCAAGCTTGAAATCCGGTCCCATGCTTCCCGAGTCGGCCATCATCGAGCGCGCTTTCAAGCTCGGCCCATTCTCCGTCCCGCCTCAGCGCCCGGAGCCGCTAGTCCAGCGAGCCATGGCGGCCGCGCTCGGCATGACGATCTTCTGTCTCGACGCCTTCACCAAAGCCGACCTCTCGGTGGCGGCCCTGTACGTCCTCGTCCTCTTGATCGCGGTTGGTGGAGGACGTGCCACGCATCGCTCCACGATCGTTGGCTGGTCCCTTGCCTGCGGCACCCTGACGGTCGTGGGCTATGCGGTCTACGCCCTTCGTGGGGCGGGGCCGCTCGCTGGCGCCCACGCGGCGATCAACCTGACGATCTTGATCATCGCCACCATCCTCCTCCTGCACGCCTATGACGTCGAGATGTCCGGGGCCGCCAGTGAACAGAGTTATCGCCGGGTGTTCGACACGCTCGCGATCGCCATCTGGGAGCATGATTTCACCCCCGTCGCGCAAGCCGTCGCGGACTTGCGTTCCCAAGGCGTGAGCGACCTCAAGGCCTACTTGGCGGAACACCCCGCCTTCGTGATCGCGGCGCGCAGGATGGTCCGGATCACCGACGTCAACGCCACGGCGTTGGCGATGATGGGCGTGCCCTCGAAGGACATGTTCTTCTCCCATCTCGCCGGCTTCCTTCCGGAAACCGACGAAAGCTTCTCCGACTGCATACTGGCGATCGACGAGCGGCGTCCGCTATTCCAGGCGGAGACCCGGGTCGTCCCATTCGTGGGCGATCCCATCGACATCGTCGTGACGTTCGGACTGGGCCCGGACGCGAGCCTCGACCGCGTGCCGGGCAGCGTCCTCGACGTGAGCCAGCGCAAGCGGCTCGAGGCGCAAGTGGTCCGGACGCGCGAGGAGTTGGCGAGGGTGAGGCGGACGAGCGCCCTTGGCGCGCTTTCGGCGACGCTGGCGCATGAGATCCACCAACCCCTGTCGGCGGTCCAGAGCTACGCCGACGCGGCGGGTCGCTGGCTGAACAGGAGCGAACCGGACTTGGCCGAGGCGCATCAGGCGCTCCAGGGGCTGGGTCGGGCGATGACGTGCGCGCGAGGCGTGATGCACCGCGTTCGTGGCCTCGCAGGTAGCCTCCCGCTGGACCCCTCCCCGATCGACCTCACCGAATTGATACCATCCGCGCTCGCGTTGGTGGCGCACGAGGTGGCTGAAAGCGGGTCGCGGGTACGCTTGAACGTGCCGCTATACCCGGTCAACGTTCTCGGAGACGAGATCCTCCTCAAGCAGGTGCTCGTCGACCTCATCGGCAACGCCGTGCGTGCGATGGCCGGAACGCCGGCCGTGGATCGCCTCGTCGACCTCGACGTGCATGTCGAGGCCTCGAGGGTGCGCGTCCGCCTCAGCGACCGGGGGGAAGGATGGAGCGAAGCGGTCCTGGCCGACGCATTTCAGAACTTCTACACCTCGGAGCGATCGGAGGTTGAGCTTGGACTTGCAATCTGCCGGATGGTGGTTCACCGCCATGATGGCGCGCTCACGCTCAGCAATCGCGTCGACGGGGGCGCCAGCGTCGAGATCATCCTGCCGCTGCATCGGGCACCCGGAACCCCTACGGACGGCGAGGTCACGACGACCGCCTGACGCGTCAGGCCAGGAGTGCGCGCTCGATGGCTTCCATGAGGAGGTCCGCGTCGAGCGGCTTCTCCAACACCGCGCACACCCCGAGCTTCCGGCAAGCCGAGGCGACGTGCTCGTCGTAGTACGCAGTCATGAGCAGAAGGGGAGGCGCGCCGGGATGGGACGCGCAATGCTCGGCCAAATCCATGCCGGACATCCCTGGCATCTGGATGTCGCTGCACACGCAATCCAAGCCCTGGAACGTCGTTTCGACGAGGTCGCGCGCACCGCCGAACGTCACGCACGCGTAACCCATCGAACGTAGCAGGCTTGCGGTGGCGGAGCGTACCGAAGGCTCGTCATCGACGACGGCTATGACCCTGGCGCCCATGCCACCATCCCATTTCACGATCCATGATGTCGGTAAGCGAAGTTCCGCGGCTAGACTATACGCTGGTTTAGGTTGGGCGTTCACCTGCCGTCAGCGCGTCGGCGATCCGGACCAGTTCGGGCACGCGACGCACTTCCAACTTGCGCATCAGACTGGAGCGGTGGAGTTTCACCGTGATTTCGGCGATCCCGAGCTCGGCGGCGATCTGCTTGTTCAGGAGGCCGCGGACGACCCCCTCCATCACCTCGCGCTCCCGTCGCGTCAGGGTTCCGTAGCGCTCGCGGGCAACGGCGGCGCCAGCACCCGCGGCGCGCCGGCCCTGCCATCGCTCGAGCGCGGCGTTCACCGCATCCAGCATGTCCTGGTCGCGGAAGGGCTTTGGGAGAAAATCGACGGCACCCGCCTTCATGGCCCTGACGCTCATCGGTATGTCCCCGTGGCCGGTCATGAACACGACCGGCACGTCGGACCCCTGCGATTCCAGGGCCGCCTGGAACTCGAACCCGCCGACCTGGGGCATGCGCACGTCGCAAACCACGCAGGCGGCGGCGTCGGGAAGTCCGACGTCGAGCGCCTCGCGAGCCGTCGCGTGCACGCGCGTCCGCAAGCCGACCGAGCGGAACAAGCTGTCGAGCGCGGAGCAGACCAGCGGATCGTCATCCACCACGATGACCAGTGCGGACGGGTCGGACACGGCTCTTGCACCTCGGACTTTGGACGCGGATCGGCAAATCGAGGGCGGACGGTACAAGCGTGCGTCGACGACCCCCTCTAGGCAGTGGTCGGGGTCGACCCGACCGATGTCGCGACAGGAGCTTAGCGATGGCCTACGTCAATGCCAAGGATGGAACGCAGATCTACTACAAGGACTGGGGGACCGGCCCGGCGATCTTCTTCAGCCATGGGTGGCCCCTGAGCGCCGACATGTGGGAACAGCAGATGCTGTTCTTCGCCTCGAACGGCTTCCGGGTCATCGCGCACGACCGCCGCGGCTTTGGTCGGTCGAGCCAGCCCTGGAGCGGCTACGACTACGACACCTTCGCAGACGACATCGCGTCTGTGCTCGAGGCGGCGGAGGTGCGGGAGGTCGCGCTCGTCGGCTTCTCGATGGGCGGCGGAGACGTCGCGCGCTACGTCGCGCGGTCCAAGGGCGCCCGGGTGTCCAAGGCCTGTCTGACCTCGGCCGTCACCCCCTACTTCATCAAGGCCGGAGACAACCCGGACGGCACGCCGCCCGAGGTGTTCGACGGCATCCGTGCGGGATTGCTGAACGATCGTCCGCAGTTCCTCGACGATTTCAACGCGCTCTTCTACGGCACCAACAAGCATCCCGGCGTCGTGTCCGCCGGCGTGTTGAAGCAGACGCTGCAGATCGCTCTGACGGGTGGGATCAAGGGGACCTACGATTGCGTCGGGGCGTTCTCCGAATCGGACTTCCGTCCGGACATGGCCGCCTTCACCATGCCGACGCTCATCGTCCACGGCGACGAGGACCAGGTGGTCCCCATCAAGGCCGCGGGGGAGGCCGCGCACCGTTTGATCCCCCATTCCGAGTTCAAGGTCTATCAGGGTGCGCCCCACGCGCTCACGACCACGCACAAGGATCGCTACAACGCCGATCTGCTCGCCTTCTTGCGCGCCTGATCGCCAAGCCCGAAGGTGGAGCCGCGCCGCCGCGATCGGCCCCCCTACTTCGGTAGGGGGTGCCTATGGCCAAGGCACAGTTCCGGTGACCCCACGTTCGGTATCTGCAAGCCGGACGAACGGGCACAAGGTCGGCACGTCCCCGGATGAAGGACACCGGCCATGTTGCATGAGATCACCCCATCCTCCCCCGTCGCCCCTCCGATGCCGATGCTTTCCGAGCTCGTCATGGGAGCGCGCCACTCGCTCGACGTCGACCCCCACCTCGCCCGGTCGTACCTCGACCGGATCGCCGCATTGCTCGAGGGCGCGGCCGATCAGGCTCCCGCGATCCTGCCGGACGCACCCGCGGATGCCGGAAAGGCGGCCGTCAAGGGAGGGTTGACGCCTTGGCAGTTCGCCCGCGTGCGCCGCTTCATCGACGACAACATCGAAGGCTCGATATCGTGCGATGCCCTGGCGGGCATCGCACGACTGAGCGCCAGCCATTTCTGCCGCGCCTTCAAGACCAGTGTGGGCGAGACCCCGCATTCCTTCGTCATCCGGCAGCGCATCCGCCAAGCGCAGAAGATGATGCTCGGCACCAGCGACACCTTGGGCCAGATCGCCTGCGCGTGCGGGATGACGGATCAGGCCCACTTGACCCGGCTGTTCCGCCGGACGGTTGGCGACACGCCCTTGGCTTGGCGTCGGACCTGGCGGAAGATGGCCTGAAGTAGGTGCAGACTTGGCAGCATCCATGACCACCAGGTCGAAGGACCATGTTCACGAAAGCCTGCACAGATCGGATTTAGCTCGCAGCCTCATCGCCCAGCGTGGCCTTGAAGGCTTGGCTTCTTCCGCACCTGAAATTCACGACGAACCCATTTCACAGCTTGGCGGCACGACGCCAAGCACCCGGTGACATGCCGGTCATGCGAGTGAAAACGCGGGTGAAGTAGCTCTGATCGCCGAATCCGCATGCCAAGGCGATGTCGGCCAAGCTGGAATCGGCGTCCCTGAGCAGGCGTTGCGCTTCTTCGATCCTGAGCTTCGACAACCACCGGTGTGGTTGAACGCCGGTGCTACGTCTGAACGCGCGGGTGAAGTGATTGGGACTTAACCCGCACTCGCGTGCCACCTCGGCGATGGACATGTCCCCAGCAAACCGTTCCCGTAGGAGCTCCTTCGCGCGGCGTTCCTGCCATGCCGCGAGGCCACCCGCCGTCCGGAGGCGGTTCGAGGCGAGACCTCCGTAGGCATGCGCCACATGGGTCCTGAACGCCAGCATGAGATGGTCGACGAACAATGGATTCGCGAAGCGCCCTTCCAGCGTGGGGATGAGAAGCTTGGCGAAGGTGCCGACCGTCTCGTCCGGGGCACCGCGAGGCCATGCCAGTTCCGTCGCGATCCGTCCCCCATGCTCGTCCGCGACTTCCTCCAAGCAGGATCGGGACAGGTAGAACTGCAGGATATCGAAGGGATTGCCGATGCGGGCGACGGGCTCGGCATCGAGGTCGATCAGGCTCACCGCACCCTTTGCATAACCACCTTGGTAGACGCGCTTCCCCGCGTACCAAAGCTCGTGATCGGCGCTGTCGCGCAAGTAGAATGCAAGGCTGTACGCCCTCTCGCGTGGGGGAGGGATCGAGGATCCCTCCAGCGGCTGGGCGCTCCTCATGCGCGTCGCCGCCATCTCGACGCGCGATTCCGTCTCAACCTTGATCGTCTGCGGTCGGTCCAGTCCGAAGCATCGCCCGAGGCGGTCTCCGAACGTGCCCTCTCTTTCGCCGTCTCCGAGCGGGCCGGTTTGGATGCGTTTCGGTATGCGGGGCTCCTCGATCGCCGGAAGCGAAAAGCTTCAAATGCCGGAACGTCGAAGTCATAATGTCTGGCGTCTCGCCGCACCATTAGTAACCAAGAGGTAACTACCCATGACCGCAGAGACCGAACTGGTTCCATCCTGCGCAATGAACGGACTGTTGCGGACGATGGCGAAGGCCTGGGTGGCCGACATCGTCCGGTTGCTTGGTCAAGCCGACGCCATCCGCTTCGGTGCATTCAGAAGGTTGGTGCAAGGTCGGGTTTCCGCTCGCGTCCTGTCGCTTCGCTTGAAGGACCTGGAGGATCTTGGCGTCGTGGAGAGGCGCGTGGTCGCCACGTCACCCTTGCACGTGGAGTACGCGTTGACTCCCGTCGGCAGGAAACTCGACGCCGTCCTGAGGGAAGGCGAGGCTTCGTCGGTCCATTCCGGACTCCTGGGCGTTTTCAACGTAGGCGACGCGGGTACCGCTCGCTGACCTGGCCGCCGACTTCCAAGGGCGATCGACCTCGAGGGGGCCATCGAAGCCAAAACGGTCAACGGACGCGAGGACGGCGGGATGGGATCCAAGCGCCAGGCCGTCCATGATGGCGCGTCGTGGCTCCGCTTCATTCACGTCGTGCACTCGGGCCGCCTTGCTGGGTGGGCATGGCCGAGCAAGTGGGCTGCCCCGGTCGCGTGCTTTTGATCGCTTGGGCCGGGTGGCCGCGCTACGACGCCAACACATTGCGATGGCTCTCCCATGCGCCGGCACCCGGGCGGCAATGGCGCTGATCCGCTTTCTCGCGGACGCCTGGCCACCCTGGTCGCCGGAAGGGCGTCGTTTCATCCAACAAGCCATCGAAAGCGCCAAGCCGGCCACCGCCTCCAGCGGTATCCAATCCTCAAGCGGTGATGCACAGGCGAGCGGGCCAGGACCGACCAGGGCGTGATCGCCATCGGTGGCGGGCCCGGCTCGAAGCCGATCTCGACGCGTCGGCGCTCGGGCGTTCGACCGCGCCGCGCCGAAGGATGCCCTTGCGTCTTCGGGATAGCCGCCGCCCTCGGCATCGGTTGATGCCGACCCGATCGAATCACGTCCCGCCGACCGGCGTGACGTTCACACTCACGAGATGAGGATTGCGATGTCGTTCCAGGAAATGCTCACGCCCACCAACTGCGCCTTGGCGCTCATCGACTTCCAGCCCGCCATGTTCCAGGGCGTGCAGAGCGGCGACCGCAAGGTCATCGTCGACAACGTCCAGGTCCTGGCGCGCGTCTCCAAGCTCTTCGAGGTTCCGACCATCATCACGACGGTGGCCAAGGACTCGTTCTCCGGGCCGTTCATGCCCGAGGTGACCGAGGGGATCTATCCGGGAAAGGAGGTCATCGACCGCACGTCCATCAATTCCTGGCTCAACGCCGACTTCCGCAAGGCCGTGGCGGCCACGGGGCGCAAGCGCGTGGTGCTGGCGGGTCTATGGACGGGCGCCTGCGTCAACTTTCCGACGCTCGACATGCTGAAGGAAGGATTCGAGATCTTCGTCGTGGCGGATGCCTGCGGCGACACGAGCCCCGAGGCGCACGAGCGTGCCATGCAGCGCATGGTGCAGGCGGGTGCCGTCCCGATCACCACCCTGCAGTTCGTCTTCGAGCTCCAGCAGGACTGGGCGCGGGCCGGCACCTACGAGGGGGTCATGGGCATCCTGAAGGATCTGACGCCTTACGGGATCCAGGTTCGCTTCTCCAAGTGGGCTCTCGGTGAGCATGCCTCGGAAGCCGGTCCGGCCTGAGTCATCCGATCCGATGCGCGCGTCGCATCCCTCCGTCGAAGTTTCCGGGGGGGCCGCATCCTCGGCGCCTTCCGGGGACGGAGCTTCCTTCCAGCCCCTGCGCTCGGACGTTCCCCGGCCCGTGATGCTCGTTCTCTCGCATCCGGTGGTCCAAGCCTTGGCCCGCTTGTGCCTTGCCTCCCCGTTCCTCGCGGCGGGGATCTACAAACTCGTGGACTGGCAGGCTGGCGAGGTGGAGATGGCGCACAGTGGCCTCGCCCCGGCTTGGTTGTTCAACGCCCTCGTGTTGGTCACGGAGTTGGTCGGGGCCGCCCTCGTGATCACCGGGCGGAGGATTTGGCTAGGTGCTGGTGCCCTCGGCATCTTCACCGTGCTCACGACCTTCATCGCCCATCGTTTCTGGCTTTTCGACGGCAGCGAGGCCGTCTCCGAGTTCAACGCCTTCCTCGAACATGCCGCCATCGCGGCGGCGTTCGTCCTCGTCACCACGGCGGCCCGGTCGAAGGTTTCCTAGCCGGCTCGGCGAAGGCCCCGGATCCCGGCGCCGTCATTCGAACATGGACCCGTCAAATGCTGATTCGCACGATCCTGCTGGCCGCCACCGCGGTCTCGCTCCTGACCACGGTCGCGCGAGCGGGCGACGCGCAGGCGACGCCCGCGGTGGCGGTCGCGCCCCAATACGACACGACGCACGTCTACGTCGCCCCGGATGACGTGGACCGCTTCGTGGGGAGCTTCATCGCCACGTTCGGGGGGCAAACCACCAAGCAGGTCGTCGCCGACGTGACCCCCACGCCCAGCAGCACGACGTCGCAACTCCTCCAGACTCCGGTTGGAACCGTTTCGCTGTTCGGCTTCAAGACTCCGATCCCCCATCCGTTCGGCGAGGAACGCACCGGATATCTCGTCACCGACATGGATGAGGCCGTTGCCGCGGCCCGTGCGGTGGGAGCCGACGTCATCGTCACGCCCTTCCCCGATCCGATCGGACGCGACGCCGTCATCCAATGGCCCGGCGGGGTCAACACGCAAATCTACTGGCATACGACTCCGCCGTCCTATCCAGCCTTCCTCCACGTGCCGGACAACCGCGTCTACGTGTCGGCGGATCGCGCGGATGCCTTCATCCGCAGCTTCGCGGCTTTCACGCACGGAACCGTGACTGGCGACGTGCGGGACGCGCCGGGCGTGGAGATCGGGGTTCCGGGAGCGACCTACCGGCGGGTGACGCTCACCTCCGATTTCGGCCGCATGCGGGTGGCCGTGACCGACGGACACCTTCCCTATCCCTATGGCCGCGAGACAACGGGCTACGCGGTCGACGATTTCGCCGGAACGCTGGCAAAGGCCAGGGCCGCCGGCGTCGCCATCCTGATAGAGCCGATCGCAGCCGACGGCGGACAGTCAGCGATGGTCGAGTTCCCGGGCGGGTACGTCGCGGAAATCCATGCGGCAACCGACAAGCCTTAGCCACGGAGTCGGCCGCCCCGTTTTCCCAAGGTCCGCCCGACTCCGGCACGCGTTGTGACCATTCCGGATTCCGCTTGGTCCGTTCCGATTGCGACGGGGTGAACTGCTCGGATCGGACCTCGCCGCCTTTGCTGGTTCCTGCGTACGTGCGGGGAGCGGCACCGTGCGCCGGATTGGCTTGCAGTCGTGTAGCAGCTTGCCACGTAGGTCGCGTCGAAGACGATCTTGGCGTTGATGGTGAGCCGCGCTCCCGCGGCATTCGGGCTACCGGCACGACTGGCACCTCCGACCTGTCAGTCGTCCTCCGTCGCCATGAAGCGGCGCCCGGCGGTGCGCGCCTTCATCGCCCACCAGAAGCGCGGCATTGATTGCTGGCGGGACGCCCTGCCGGAACTGGTCGCGACGAATGCCCTGTCTTGACTGCAGTACGGACGCGAAGGGTTAGTTCCGGATCCCCCCATTTCATACAAAGGCCAGCCCGCAATCATCCGAGACAGCATCGCCGAAACCGGACGCAAGGCGGACTGTCGGTACGCTCCCGTCCCGCGAACAGCTAACGATGTTGGGCTGCTGAGCAATCACGTGCACATTCCAGATCGCCTGCTTAACCCGCGCACCCTTACGACAAACGCCACCTTGTAGACCACATACTCCCGGCTATTGTAGGCGCGTTACGAGGCCAAGAGAGGTCGTGAGAGAAAGCGGAAATGGAGGCCAAATGCCTCGGTAGAGGAGGCCATGGGACAAACCGCGATTGAAGAATAGTTTTAGGAGGCGGCCGCTCTTGAGCGAACTTGCCACTGAACACTGAATTGCCAGACTCAGGAGAATTTCATGAGTTTTCACCTATTTGAAAATGATATCCTCTTTCTCCAGCGGTTCGCTACGATTGCTGGGCATTACAAAGGTCCAATGGATGGGAAGTGGAGCCATGCTGTGGACGAGGCGGAACAATCACTGAACGATGAATACGAGAAGATAAAAGTACGGCTAGGATCGTTCGATCCGCGTAGCGAGACAAACATTGCAACGCTCCTTCCAAAGGCTCAGCAAAAATGCCGGGAGTTCATGAATGTAGCCGCCAAACTTCCATTCCAACATAAAATCCTCTCTGGAACCCGAACATACGGGGAGCAGAACGAGCTGTATGCCAAGGGCCGAACGACAAAGGGTCCCATCGTTACTCATGCAAAAGGTGGACGCAGTAATCACAATTTTGGGATTGCGTGGGACGTTGGTATCTTTGATCACGCCGTATATAACACCGGAGACACTCACGAACAGTCACTGGTGTATACGCAGTTAGCAGCGAGCATCAAAAATTCCGTGGAAGGTCTTGAGTGGGGAGGAGATTGGCACAGCTTCAAAGACCAGCCACATTTCCAACTAGCCACCGGTCATAGAGACGTTGCTGAGATTGAGCAGCTGTTTGAGAACGGGAAAGTATTCGCATAAATCTTGCTCAAGCAAGACGAGCAGCTGATTCGTACAGGGTTCGATTCAGCTGAACAGGCAAGTCTATTCTAAGTTGGACTCGGCCCTACTCACCGGTCCAAATGACCTTACCCAGACGAACAAATGAAAGACGAAACGACAGAGGTAGAACGGGGTTCCAGGAAGCGGACCTCGTAAAGGTCTTTCAAGGGTCAAGCTGCCAGAACGCCGGATACGAATGAGGGTTTGCTCTTGGGCACACGCCTCCTTCGTATCGGGTGTTTCAGAACAATCGCCCGACGCGCATCTTACCGCTCCATGGCTTCGACGTTCGTAAGCACGCGTCGCAAGAGGCTGACGAGCGCCGCAATCTCGTCGGGCGACAACCCAGCGGTCATGTCCACGTTCCCCTGCCTCAGAACGGCTTGGCCGGCCGGAAGCTTGGCACGCGCTTCATCGGTGAGCGAGAGCAGGCTGCTCCGTCGGTCCGCCGGATCGGGGTTTCGGTGAATGAGGCCGTCCCGCTCCATGCGCGCGAGGAGTTGCGCCATGGTGGGCTGCTCGACCTTGGCAAGGCGCGCGAGCTCCGTTTGCGACCGCGCGACCCCATCCTTCAGCATCGAGAGGACCGGAAGTTGCGCCGTGGCGAACCCTAGGTCGCGGAGGCGGGCATCGCCGACGCGCGTCAGCCCGCGAGCGATCCGGCTGAAGTAGTGGCCCGGCGCGGTCATAGGGTTCCATTCCGCATCTCCCATTGCATAGGTTCCTATGTTATGTGTATAGGTCGCTATCTATCAGGAGAAGCTTCCCATGACAAACAGGCTCCGCGTCGCGATCGTCGGTGGCGGCCCCGGTGGGCTGATGCTGGCGCGGCTGTTGCAACGCCGTGGCGGCGACGTGACCGTGTTCGAGCGCGACGCTCACGCAGGAGAACGCCCCCAGGGTGGCTCCCTCGACCTCCACGCCGAGACCGGACAGCGCGCCATGCGGCTTGCGGGCCTCGAGGCGGCGTTCCAGGCCGCGGCGCGACCGGAGGATCAGGGTGATCGGATTTATGACGAGCACGGGACGCTGCTCTTCGACCGGGATGGTGCCAACGACGACCGACCCGAGATCGACCGGACGGCGCTACGTCAGATCCTTCTCGACGCCCTCAACCCGGGAACGGTGCGGTGGGGAAGCAGGATCGGCAAGATAACCCCGCTGTCCAGTTCCGAGGTGGACGTCAACAACAACGGCGCGACTGAGCGCTTCGACGCCGTTGTCGGGGCGGACGGAGCCTGGTCGCGCGTCCGGCCGCTCCTGACGGGCACCGCGCCACGATACGAGGGGGTAACGATGGTGGAGTTCGGCTACGGGGCCGTGACGCACCTGCACGTCGATGCCCTGGTAGGCGGCGGCAAGATGTTCGCGGTTGGCGACAACCGCGTGCTCATCGCCCAGCGGAACGGCCATGGTCACATTCGCGGCTATGCCGGGCTTCGCATGCCCGAGGCGGCTGCGCGGCCCTGGATGGCCACCGCACCGGATGGGGTCTGCGCCATGCTTCGCGAGGCCTTCGCGGCTTGGGCACCCTCGTTGACGGCGCTCATCGATGTGAAAGCCTTCATCGCGGTGCGGCCGCTCTACGCGCTCCCGATCGGCCACGGCTGGACCAGTCGTGCCGGCCTCACGCTTCTCGGCGACGCCGCGCACCTCATGTCGCCGTTCAGCGGCGAAGGCGTGAACCTCGCGCTCGCGGACGCCGTCGACCTTGCCGATGCACTCGCCTCCGACCACGGGTGGGGAGCGGTCGAAGACTACGAGGCCGCCATGCTGGCGCGCGCCGCCATCGCCGCGGAAGGTGCGAGCGCCGGGCTGAACAGCGTGCTATCGCCTCACGGCGTCGATGCCGTTCTCGACCACTACCGTGAGCGCGTTGCAGCTCGATCTTACCCAACGACGCCGGAGAACACGTGAACGGGGAACACGCCCGCGGCAGGTCGGCGAACGTTCGCATGCTGGAGAATGCCGCGGTCGGTTGCTTGCGCTTCCGATGCTCAAGGAGCAGTTCCACTCCCGGGGATTTCGGGCAGTGATTGCATTGAGGGACATATGATTGATCCCGACATCGCGCGGTTCGTGGCCGACAGTGACCGGTTCTATCCGTCCGATACGGCGCAGCGCCCCCTGAATGATCAGCGCCGCCTTTACGAAGCTTACGCAAGCACCTTCGCGGTCCAACGGCCTTCGGGGATCACGAGCCATGACGATGCGCTCGTCCTCGCCGACCGTCTGATTCCGCTGCGGCTTTACCGACCGGGACGCACGCTGGTGGACGGAGTCGTCGTCTACGCGCATGGCGGCGGCTTCGTACTAGGCTCGCTCGATAGCCACGACGGGATCGTGGCGCGCATCGCGGACGCGGCCGGCGCTCCGGTGGTCGCCGTCGACTACCGCCTTGCGCCGGAACACCCGCATCCCGCGGCCCTGGATGACGTTTTGGCGGTGGCCAAGGCTGTTCTCGAACGACGGTCGCCGTGGGAAGGCCTTCTCCCGACGCGCCTCGTCCTCATGGGAGACAGCGCCGGCGGGACGCTCGCCTGCGCGGCGGCCCTCAGGCTCGGTCAGGCTTGGCCGGACCGACTGCGTGCCCTCGCGTTGATCTATCCGTCGCTCGGCTTCGAGCCCGCCGAGCCGGCCCGCACGCGGTGGGCGGAAGCGCCCATGCTCACGCTCGACGACGTCCGCCTGTACCGGTCGGCTTATCTAGGCCGGGACGGCGATCCATCGCCTTTTCCCCTCGACCAGCCTGACCTGTCCGCCTTGCCGCCCACCGTGCTCCTGCCGGCCGAGGTGGATCCGCTTCGGGACGATTGCACGATGCTGGCTGGCCGGCTTCAGGCGCTCGGAACCGAGGTCATGCTCCTACCCGGGACGGGTCTGGTGCATGGTGCCTTGCGGGCAATGGATCGCGCCGCCGCCATGGCCGAGCCGTTCGCCCGGATGTGCGCGTTCCTGTCGGCCCGGCTGGGTGCCTGAAGCGCCCTGTCGTCGTTGAGGCAGCCTCGGTCGCCGGGCATTGCGCCGAGGCTCGCGCACCCGCTACGCTTCGTGGACCGCGATGAAGCGGGGGAGATGGCGACGTGACTCAGTCCGGTTCACTCCGTGGCGGCCTCGACCGTCGGACCCTGCTCGGCGGCGCCGGTTCCGTCGGTGCGACCGCGGCCCTCGCGCCGTGGCGAACGGCATGGGCCGCCGGCGACACCCCTACCTCCGGGGGCACGTTGCGGCTCGGCATGTCGGGCGGCGCGACCTCCGACAGCCTCGACCCACGCACCATCACGGATTGGGTGCCGGTCAACCTGGCCTATCAGGTGATGAACGGGTTCATCGAAATCGATGAGCACAACCAGCCGGTGCCAGAGTTGCTCGAACGTTGGGACGCCAAGCCCGGCTTCGCCGAATGGGTGTTCGACGTTCGCAAGGGCGTGACCTTCTCCAATGGCAAGACGCTCGATGCCGACGACATCATCTATTCGCTGAACCTGCATCGCGGGGATACAAAGTCGGCTGCCAAGGCCACGCTCGAGGACATCGTCGACATCAGGAAGCTGGGTCCGAGCCAGATCGCCATCACGCTCTCAAGCGGCAACGTGGACCTGCCCTACCTCCTGTCGGACTACCACTTCTTCGTGGTCCCGAACGGCTGGTCGGACTGGATGAAGCCCGTCGGCACGGGTGGCTACACCCTGGAGGTCTTCGAGCCCGGCATTCGCTCCATCACCAGGAAGCGCGGCGATTATTGGAAGGCGGGCCGCGCCCACGTGGACGCCATCGAAATCCGCTGCATCGCCGACACCACGGCGCGCACCAACGCCCTCATCTCCGGCCAGGTGGACGTCATCAACCGCATGGACGCGCGCACGGTCGATCTCGTGGCGCGCCGGCCCGGCCTGCAGGTGATCCGCAATTCCGCGGGCCAGCACGCCACCTTCCTGATGAACGTCACCGACAAGCCCTACGACGACAACAACGTACGGCTCGCCCTCAAATACGGCATCGACCGGCAGAAGATCATCGACACGGTGCTGCACGGCTATGGCGTGGTCGGCAACGATCACCCGATCCCGCGCTCCAGCCCGTTCTTCGCGGCCGACCTGCCGCAACACGCCTATGATCCCGACAAGGCGCGTTTCCATCTGAAGCAGGCCGGCCTGTCCAGCCTGCCGGTCACGCTCGCGGTGTCGGACGCCGCCTTCACGGGCGCGACAGATGCCGCCCTCCTGTATCAGGTGGCCGGCAAGCCGGCGGGGATCGACATGACGGTCGAACGCAAGTCGGCCGACGGCTACTTCGGATCGGTGTGGATGAAGGCGCCGTTCTGCGCCTCATATTGGGGCGGACGCCCGACCGCGGACGGAATGCTCACGATCGCCTACAAGTCCGATGCGGCCTGGAACGAGACCTTCTGGAAGCGGCCCGCGTTCGACCGCATCCTTCTCGCGGCCCGGACGGAGGCTGATGGCGGCAAGCGCAAGGCCATGTACTTCGACTTGCAGAAGATGATCTCCGAGGATGGAGGCGCCGTCATTCCGATGTTCATCGATTATCTCGAGGCCGGCGGCCCGAAGGTCAGGGGCATGGGGCCTCATCCGCTCTTCGACCTCATGGGTCAGCGCATCGGCGAGAAGGTATGGCTCACATCCTGAGCCACGGCACATGGGCTTCGTTCTGCCCGCCTACGCGGTCGAACTATGATGACACCCACAGCAGCAACTGGCAGGCGGATCCTGGGCGGCCTTGCGCAGGGCCGCATCGTCTGTCTGAGCGAACCCTTGAGCTTCTGGGGCGGGGTCGACCCAGCGAGCGGCAGCATCGTCGATGCCCACCATCCCCAGTGCGGCGTCGACCTCTGCGGGGCCATCGTCCTGATGTCGACGAGCCGTGGCTCCTGCTCGGGCTCCGGCGTGCTCCTGGACCTAGCCCTCGCGGGCCGCGCCCCGGCCGCGCTCGTCTTCACCGAACCCGAAGACGTGGCAACGCTCGGTGCGCTCGTCGCCGTCGAGATGTTCGGCCATAGCCTCCCGGTCCTGCGCCTATCGGCGCAAGCCTTCTCGATGTTGGCGCGCGCCAAGGAGGCGCGGATCACGGACACTCTGGTGCAGTCCGAGGGAGTGGAGATCCCGCTGTCGCCCACGCTCGGAACTGACCTCGTCCTGTCGGTCCGCGACCGCGCTCTCCTGAACGGAGAGGCCGGCGAGGCCGCGGCTCAGGCGATGCGCATCCTGGTGGCCATGGCGCGGCAGCAGGGTGCCGCGGAATTGATCGATGTGCGTCGCGCCCATATCGATGGCTGCATTTATGCCGGTCCCGCCAATCTCGCTTTCGCTGAGGCGATGGAGGCAAAGGGCGGGCGCGTCTGCATTCCGACCACGACTAACGCCATCTCGGTCGACCGGGAAAACTGGCGAGCCCAAGGGGTGTGCACCGCCTTCGGAGAGCCCGCGATGCGGTTGGCCGATGCCTATGTGCGGATGGGATGTCGTCCGACCTTCACCTGTGCCCCCTACCTCCTGGACGACGTTCCGGAAAGGGACGAGGCCATTGGCTGGTCGGAGTCGAACGCGGTGATCTTCGCCAACTCCGTTTTGGGCGCCCGCACCGCCAAGCACCCGGACTTCCTCGACCTCTGCATCGCGCTCACCGGCCGCGCGCCCCTGATCGGCCCTTACCTGGATGCGGAACGTCGCGCCCGGCTGATCATCGACGTCGATCTGCCGGACGGAGCCGACGCGTCCGCATGGCCGCTGATCGGTTACCTGGCGGGCCATGCCGCGCGCGATCGCGTTCCGCTCCTGCGAGGGCTCGAGAAGGCGTCCCCCTCGCGGGACGACTTGAAGGCGCTGTGCGCCGCTTTCGGCACCACCGCCGCGGCCCCCATGCTGCACATCGAGGGCGTTACGCCAGAAGCCGATGCCGCAACCCTGCCGACCGCGCCGCGCATCGCCATCACGCCTAACGACCTGGCGGAGGGTTGGCGGCGGTTGAACGCCGGGCCAGAAGCGATTGATCTCGTCGCGATCGGCAGCCCCCATGCGTCGCTCGAGGAGTGCCGGACCCTGGCCGAAGCGCTGGGCGGAAAAAGCCGTCATCCTCGCGTGACCGCGATCGTCACCGTGGGACGGCAGGTGATGGGTTTGGCCGAAGCGGAGGGCACACGGGCGCGCCTCACGAAATGCGGCGTGACGTTGATATCGGATCTGTGCTGGTGCTCGATCTCGCGTCCCGTGTTCCCGGTGGACGCGGTGAGCGTCATCACCACGTCGGCGAAGTACGCTCATTACGGCCCCGGATTGTCCGGTTGCACCGTACGGCTCGGCACGTTGGCCGATTGCGTTGGGGCGTTGGTTTCGGGTCAAGCGGCCTCACGCCTGCCGGATTGGCTTCAGGGGCAGGCATAGCGGACTGTTTGGATTAAATCCCTGATGGGACACGGGCCTAATGAAGCAGGCAGCGTCCAAGCGCATCGACACGGCCGTCGCGTCTCTCGGTGGCAGTCGATCTCCGGAGACTCGCAAGCGCTCGATGCCGCGAACGGCGCTTTCACGCTTGCTGCCTTTCGGCTCCAATGAGCCGTTGGAAGATGGGTGATCCGTCCCGTCTGTTTCACGACTCATGTTCCGGTCTCCAGCGCGAAACCCTGGCTTTCGAGAATGCGCTGTGCGCCGATCTCTTCGAGGTCGAGGTCGGCTTCGAGGGTGTGCAGGACGGAATCGTGGACGTCGCCCTTCCTATGCAGCTCCAGCAAACGTCTCCGGCCCGCCGCGTTGGCCACCATCACGGCCTCGAAGTGGGCGCGACGGTCGTCCGCCAAACGCCCGCTCGATTCGACGTAGCGCGTCGCCATCGAGGCGCGGTGTCGGTATTGTTCGACGAGACGGGGGTGGAGCTCCCGGCCATCCGCTTGCCGGGAATGGACGGCAAGGGCGTGGGCCTCCGCTTCAGCGATCTGGATCCGAGCTTGTGCTTCCGAAAGCGTGCCCTGTCGCTCGAGGGCGAAGCCTTGCAGGCGCAGGGCGGTGATGAGCGGTCGTAGGGTCGTGCCCTGGAGCAGGATGGACACGAGGATGACGGCCATGGTGGCAGCCATGATGAAGTCTCGTCCAGGGAAGCTGTCCGGAATCGACAACGCGACGGCCAGGCTCACCACGCCGCGCATGCCGGCCCAGCCGATCACGATCGGCACCGCGACGGATGGGTAGGGATCGCGCCGTCGCACGGCGGGGAACAGGAAGCGCACGAGGTAAGTGGACGTCATGACCCAGGCGAACCGAGCCATGACGAGCGCCGTGACGATCACGGCGATGTCGGGAAGAAGGGCGGCGGGATCGACGCCCGCGGCGCCCAGGCGGTCCCGCACGTTGCGCAGGGCCAGTCCGATCAGGATGAAGATCAGGGATTCGAGCACGAAGACCACCACGGACCAGACCGCGTTCGCCTGCACCCGCGTCAGGGCGCCGAAGACCTCGTGTTGGCGCCAGCCGATGACGAGCCCGGCCGTTACGGTGGCCAGCACGCCGGAGACGTGCAGGTGCTCGCCGAGCACGTAGGATGCCCAGGCGGCCAGGAAACCGCCGACGATGTTCAGGTGCGGTTCCCGCAACAGGCCGAGCACCCGCGACGTGATCCACCCGAAGGCGAGGCCGACCACGACGCCGCCGACGGCCAGGAGCGTGAACGTGCCCACGGCGAGCCACGGGTCGAAGATCCCCGTCATCCCGGCCGCGATCGCGAAACGGAAGAGCACCAGGCCGGCGGCGTCGTTCACCAGGCTCTCGCCTTCGAGCAGGGTGACGAGCCGGCCTGGCAGGGGAAGACCCTGGAGCACCGCCTTGGCCGCCACCGCATCGGGCGGCGACACGATCGCGCCGAGCGCGAAGCAGGCCGCCCAGGGTAGGCCCGGCACGAGCCAATGGGTCACGACGCCCACCACCAGCGTCGTGAACGCGACGGCCCCGACCGCGAGTTGCATGATGATGCGGAGGTTGGCCCGGAAGTCGCGCCAGACCGTGAAGTAGGCGCCCGAGAAGAGCAGCGGCGGCAGGAACAGCACGAGGGTCAGGTCGGGGTCGAGGTGCACCTCCGGTACCCCGGGCACCAATGCGAGGCAGACGCCCGCGAGGACCAGCAGGGCCGAGGGCGGCAGTCCCAAGCGCCGCGCGATCCGTTCGAGGAGCACGACGACGGCCAGGAGCACGAGGATGAACTGGAAGGTTGCGGTCGGCGACATGGTCATCCCGGGCGGGCGGCGGTGCTCCTCCATGGAGGCGCGCAAGGCACGGGTCTTGTTCGAAACGCGCACCAAAGCGTGGCGTGGACGGGCGTCGAAACGTCCAAAAGCCCGCGACAACGTTCAATCCCGCCGCACCCCATCGGGGGCATAGGTGACCCGTCGTCCCGCTGCGAGGTGCCGGTGAAACCCTATGCCATTTCGCTTGCCGCCGGCTTGGTGGTGGGGCTCCTGTACGGCATGCTCGGCGTGGCCTCTCCCGCCCCGCCCGTCGTGGCCCTGGTGGGCCTCCTCGGCATCCTGCTCGGCGAGCAGGTCCTGCCGGTCGGCCGCCGCCTCCTGGGCGGCACCAGCTTCGCGGCGGCCTGCAGGGCCGCAGGCGCCCCTCTCCACGTGTTCGGCGACCTTCCGGGCCGGCACGCCCGCGGGACAGCGCCCACCTTGGCCCCCACACAGGAACGAAGATCATGACCGATGCCCCCGACCTGATCCTGCACCGCGGGCTTTTCACGACGCTCGACCGCGCCAACCCGACCGCGAGCGCCGTGGCGATCAAGGACGGCGCCTTCTCGGCGGTGGGGCACGACCGCGAGGTCCTCCCCCTTGCCGGCCCGGGCACGCGCGTCGTCGACCTGCGCGGCCGCCGCGTGCTGCCGGGCCTCATCGACAACCACCTCCACATCATCCGAGGCGGCCTGAACTTCAACATGGAGCTCCGGTGGGATGGCGTGCGCTCCCTCGCCGACGCCATGTCCATGCTGAAGCGACAGGTGGCGGTCACCCCGCCGCCTCAATGGGTGCGGGTCGTCGGCGGCTTCACCGAGCATCAATTCGCCGAAAAGCGCCTGCCGACGCTCGACGAGGTGAACGCGGTCGCGCCCGACACGCCGGTGTTCCTGCTCCACCTTTATGACCGGGCGCTCCTCAACGGCGCGGCCCTCCGAGCCTGCGGCTACGCCAAGGACACGCCCGCCCCTCCGGGCGGCGAGATCGTCAGGGATTCTTCGGGCACCCCGACGGGTTTGCTCCTCGCCAAGCCCAACGCGGCGATCCTCTACGCCACGCTCGCGAAGGGCCCCAAGCTGCCCTTCGACTACCAGCTGAACTCGACCCGCCATTTCATGCGCGAGCTGAACCGGCTCGGCGTCACCGGGGCGATCGACGCCGGCGGCGGCTTCCAGAACTACCCGGACGATTACGCCGTCATCCAGAAGCTCGCCGACGAGGGCCAGCTCACGGTCCGCCTCGCCTACAACCTCTTCACGCAGAAGCCGAAGGGGGAGAAGGAGGACTTCCTCAACTGGACCCGGACGTCCAAGTACAAGCAGGGCAGCGACTACTTCCGCCACAACGGCGCGGGCGAGATGCTGGTGTTCTCGGCCGCCGACTTCGAGGATTTCCGGCAGCCCCGCCCGGACATGGAACCCGGGATGGAGGGCGATCTCGAGGGCGTCGTCCGGGTCCTTGCCGAGAACCGTTGGCCTTGGCGCCTCCACGCGACCTACGACGAGACGATCTCGCGGGCGCTCGACGTCTTCGAGAAGGTCGACCAGGACGTGCCGTTGCAGGGCCTCAACTGGTTCTTCGACCATGCCGAGACGATCTCGCCCGCGAACATCGACCGCGTCGCGGCGCTCGGCGGCGGCATCGCCGTCCAGCACCGCATGGCCTATCAAGGGGAATACTTCGTCGAGCGCTATGGCCACGGCGCGGCCGAGGCGACCCCGCCGGTCGCCACCATGCTCGAGAAGGGCGTTCACGTGTCGGCCGGGACGGACGCGACGCGCGTTGCTTCCTACAATCCTTGGGTGTCCCTCGCCTGGCTCGTCACCGGGCGGACCGTCGGGGGCATGCAGCTCTACCCCAGGCGCAACTGCCTCGACCGCGAGACCGCGCTGCGCATGTGGACCGAGAACGTCACGTGGTTCTCGAACGAGGAAGGTCGGAAGGGCCGCATCGCGGTCGGTCAGTTCGCCGACCTCGTGGTGCCCGACCGCGATTTCTTCTCCTGCGCCGAGGCGGACATCGCCGACACGACGTCGGACCTGACGATGGTGGGCGGGAAGGTGGTCTATGGCGCGGGTCCCTTCGCGAACCTCGACGACAACCCCGTCCCGCCCGCCATGCCCGATTGGTCGCCCGTGCGCCGCTTCGGCGGTTACGCGGCCTGGGGCGAGCGCGAGGAACCTTCGGAGGCTGCGACCGCCTTCCGGCGCATGGCGGCCCAGGCGTGTGGCTGCGCCGACGCCTGCGGTCTCCACGGCCACGACCATGCGACCGCCTGGTCGAGCCGGCTGCCGATCTCCGACCTCAAGGGCTTTTGGGGCGCGCTCGGATGCGCCTGCTGGGCCGTTTGAGGGAGGCCACCGTGCAGACCTACCTCGTCCCGCTCGGGGCCGGCGTCCTGGCCGGCATCGTCTACAGCCTGCTTCGCGTGCGTTCCCCCG
Organism: Lichenihabitans sp. Uapishka_5; assembly: GCF_033947565.1. Classification (NCBI taxonomy): domain Bacteria; kingdom Pseudomonadati; phylum Pseudomonadota; class Alphaproteobacteria; order Hyphomicrobiales; family Lichenihabitantaceae; genus Lichenihabitans; species Lichenihabitans sp. Uapishka_5. The sequence continues at coordinate 12,457 of NZ_JARPVX010000027.1, read as the reverse complement.
CACCCCCTGCCATCGCGCTCGTCGGCCTCCTCGGGATGTTGGCGGGCGAGGCCGTCGTCGCCTTGGCCAGGGGATTGTGATGGCGTTCCCGAAGATGTTCCAGGCCGTTCCGACGATCCTCTCGTCGCGAGCTTGGCATGGCTGGGTCGTCCCCATGGCCATTTGCGCCCTGCTCGGCGCGGAACTCCCCGCGATGGCCGGCGCGCCGCAGCTTCGCACGCAGGCGCCGGGCTACTACCGGTTCATGCTCGGCGACTTCGAGGTCACGGCATTGCTCGACGGCACGCACGGGTTTCCGGCCTACGCGGTCCTGCAGCGGATGAACGGGACCGGCGGCGCGGACCTCCTGGAGAAGGCGGAGCCCGGCACGACGGACGCCCTCCTCGGGGCCGTCGATTTGAAGGCACCCCCGGAGGGCTCCATCAACGGCTTCCTCGTCAACACCGGGAAGCAGTTGGTGCTGATCGATGCCGGCGCGGGTTCCTTCTACGGGGCCTGCTGTGGACGTCTGTTGTCCAACCTCCTGGCCGCGGGCTATCGGGCGGACCAGGTCGACGTCGTGCTCCTCACGCACCTGCACATGGACCACGTGGGCGGCATCCTCAAAGATGACCATGCCGCCTTCCCGAACGCCACGGTGCGGGTCAGCCGCCGGGACGCGGACTATTGGCTGGACGCCTCCCACGAGCCGAACGCGCCCGCGAACCTCCTCCCCATGTTCGGCGTCGCCCGGAAGGCCCTGCAGCCCTACCGGGACGGCGGACGGTTCTCCACTTTCGAGGACGGCGCGGAGGTCCTGCCCGGGATCCGCGCGATCGCGACGCCGGGCCACACGCCTGGACATAGCTCCTACCTCGTCGAGAGCCGGGGCCAGCGCCTCCTGGCGTGGGGCGACGTCGTGCACGTGGCACCGGTTCAGTTCCCGCGGCCGGACGTGACCGTGACCTACGACAGCGACGCGCGATCGGCGGAGCGGTCCCGCGACGCGCTCTACGCGGAGGCGGCCGGAAACGGTGAATGGGTCGCCGCCGCCCACATCGGCTTCCCGGGCCTCGGCCACGTCCGGCGCGACGGCGACCGCTTCATGTGGGTGCCCGCCAACTACACCACCGTCCTGACGCCTCCGGCGCCCTGACCAGGGTCGCACCGTCCGAAAGGGTCGCCATGTCTCCGATCCATCATCACACCGTCCACGCGAACGGCATACGCCAGCACTACCTCGACGCGGGCGAGGGGCCGCCCGTCCTCCTCCTCCATGGCTTTCCCGAGACGAGCTTCGCGTGGCGGCACCAGATCCCGGCGTTGTCCGCGCGCTACCGCGTCATCGCTCCCGACCTGCGTGGGTACGGGGAGACGGACAAACCCGCGACGGGTTACGACAAGCGCACCATGGCGCGTGACCTCGTCGAGTTGATGCGCGCGCTCGACGTCCCGAAGGTCGCGCTGGTGGGGCACGACCGTGGCGCCCGCGTCGCGACGCGCTTCGCCAAGGACCATCCGGACCTGATCGACCGGCTCGTCGTAATGGACAACGTGCCGACCCGGATCGTAGCGCGCGATTTGGATGCCGGGAAGGCGCGGGCCTATTGGTTCTTCTTCTTCCATCTCGTGCCTGACCTGCCGGAGGCGCTCATCGCCGGACGGGAGGACTTGTGGCTTCGGCACTTCTTCTCGGACTGGTGCTACGACCCCCAGGCGATCACGGGGGCGGACTTCGAGACCTACGTCCGGGCCTACCGTCGGCCGGGGGCCGTCCGGGGCGCGATGGCGGACTACCGCGCCAGCGCCGAGGACGTGGCGCAGGACCTCGTCGACGCCGAGGCGAAGATCGCCTGCCCCGTGTTGTCGCTCTGGGGGGCCGATTTCGAAGCCGTGGGCGGGATGTTCGACATGCGGTCCGTCTGGGCCGAGATGGCCGACGACCTTCGCGCGGTGCCGATCCCGCGTTGTGGCCACCTTCCGCAGGAGGAGAGGCCAGAGGAGGTCAATGCCCTGCTCCTCGACTTCCTGCAGCCCTGGAAGGGCTGACGGCCCCCTCCTCCCCGACCTCAAGGAAAGACCCATGCCCTCCCTGTTCGACCCGATCCGCCTCGGCGCCATCGACGCGCCAAACCGGATGCTCATGGCGCCCCTGACCCGCGCCCGAGCGACCAGCGATCACGTGCCGACGCCACTCATGGCGGAATACTACCGGCAGCGCGCGAGCGCCGGGCTGATCATCTCCGAAGCCACCGGCGTCAGCCTGCAAGGACTCGGCTGGCCCTACACGCCCGGGATCTGGAACGACGAGCAGGTCGAGGCCTGGCGCCCGGTGACCTCGGCGGTCCATGCCGCGGGCGGGCGCATCGTCTGCCAACTCTGGCACATGGGGCGGCTCGTCCATCCCAGCATGCCCGGACGCGGGCAACCCGTGTCCGCGTCGGCCACGACGGCTCCCGGTCACGCGCACACCTATGGTGGGAAGCCGCCGCACGTGGAAGCCAGGCCGTTGGCTGTCGGCGAGATCCCGGCACTGCTCGGGGATTACCGGAACGCGGCGCGCAACGCGCTCGACGCCGGTTTCGACGGGGTCGAGGTGCATGCCGCGAACGGCTACCTGATCGACCAGTTCCTGCGGGCGAGCTCGAATCTCAGGACCGACGCCTATGGTGGCTCGATCACGCATCGCGTCCGACTGCTGCAGGAAGTCGTCGAGGCCGTCGCCGCCGTCGTCGGGCCGGATCGCACGGGTGTCCGCTTGTCCCCGAACGGCGAGAGCCAGGGCGTGAACGATCCGGATCCTGAACGCCTCTTCGCCGCCGCGGCGGGCATGTTGTCGGACATCGGGATCGCCTTTCTCGAACTGCGCGAACCACCCGAGGATGGCACGCGCGGCAAGCCGGACCACCCGCCCGTCCATCCGACGATCCGGCGGCATTTCCAGGGGCCGCTCGTCCTGAACTCCGACTTCGATGGCGCGCGCGCCCGACGCGCGGTCGAAGCCGGTCAAGCGGACGCGATCGCCTTCGGCCGCGGGTTCCTGGCGAATCCGGACCTGCCACGTCGCCTGGCGAAAGGGGTGCCACTCGCCCCCGATGAAATGGCGACTTGGTACACGCAGGGGCCGGAAGGCTACGTCGATTATCCGGTCGCAGCCGAATGATGATGCTCGGCACGAGGCGATCCATCCATATTCTTGATCGACGGCACCGATCTATTCTCAGTTCTGTGGATGGACGTCTTGACTACCTTTGCCTTGTTCGGTTGGGCGGCTCAAAACTTGGAGGACGACATGTCTAAGGGGATCCATCACGTGACGGCCATCTCCGGCCCCGCGCAGTGCAATCTGGACTTCCACGCCAAGGTGCTGGGTCAGCGCTTGGTGAAGCGCACAGTGAACTTCGACGATCCCGGCACCTATCACCTCTACTACGGCGACGCCGCGGGATCCCCGGGCAGCATCCTGACCTTTTTCCCCTGGGACGGCGTCTCTCCTGGACGGCTAGGGGCCGGGGAGACGCTGGAGACGTCCTTCCGGGTTCCCGCGGGCTCGTTCGCCTGGTGGACGGAACGGCTCCGGTACGGCGGCGCCGCCGTCGAGGCGCCCGTCCGGCGTTTCGGGGCATCCGTGCTGTCGTTCACCGACCCGGACGGAATGCGCCTCGCGCTCGTGGGGCTCGAGGGCATAGGGGCGGAACCACATTGGGAGCACGGCGGCGTTCCGGCGGAACACGCCCTCCGGGGCTTTCACGGCGTCACCCTCCTCGTCAACGACGCCGCCCCGACGGCTGGCGTGCTCACCGACGTCATGGGCTTCGTCGCTGCCGGCAAGGAAGGGGCGACCTCCCGCTTCCTCGCCCCCGACGTCGCCATTGGCGGCGTGGTGGACCTCCGCGTCGAACCTGGACTGCCGCGTGGACGCCAGGGTGGGGGATCGGTCCATCACGTGGCGTTCCGGGCCGCCGACGACGCCGCGCAGGCCGAGATGGTGCGCAAGTTGCGAAACGACCATGGGTTGGCGACGACCGAGCAGAAGGATCGCAACTACTTCCGTTCCGTGTACCTGCGCGAGCCCGGCGGGGTGATCTTCGAGATTGCGACCGACCAGCCGGGGTTCGCGGTCGACGAGCCTGGCGAGACCTTGGGTCAATCGCTCAAGCTGCCGTCCTTCTTGGAGAGTGACCGGGCCCGGATCCAGGCGGTGTTGCCGGAGTTGGCCGGATGAACCCCGACCTGGGCTTCGTTCATCGGTACGTCCCAGGCGAGGTACCCGACCGCACGCCCCTCCTGCTCCTCCATGGCACCGGGGGAGACGAAGTGGACCTGCTTTCCTTCGCGACGTCGGTCGCGCCGGGGGCAGCGGTCTTGTCGCCCCGCGGGAACGTGACGGAGCGTGGCATGCCGCGCTTCTTCCGCCGACGGGCCGAGGGCGTGTTCGACCCCGACGAGGTTCGTCGGGGCGCCGACGACCTTGCGCGCTTCGTCGTCGACGCGCGACGGACCTACGGCCTCGCGGCCCCGGTCGCGGTCGGTTATTCCAACGGCGCCAACGTCGCGGCCGTGCTCCTCGCGCGCCACCCGGGCCTCCTGTCCGGGGCGGCCCTGTTGCGCCCCATGACGGTGCTCGAGGACGTGGCGCAACCCGGACCCGACGCGCCGGTGCTGATCCTCTCGGGCGCCATGGATCCGATCGCGACCGTGGCGGATGCGAGGCGCCTCGCCGAGATCCTGCGACTGGGCGGGGCACGGGTGCGCCAGGAGGTCTTGAGGACCGGGCACGGCCTGACCCCCGACGACGGGCACCTGGTCGCCCGTTGGCTGTCCGAAACGGAGGGTGGTTGGAACGCGGGCCTAGGTCGCCAAGGTTCACCCGACGGAGCGTAGGAAGCGGCGACGCGATCCGATCGCGCGACGCCGCCAACGACCGCGCCTGACGGCGCGGAAGCGTTCGCCCGCCGTCGCCGGGATTTCCCGACGGAGCAGCCGTCCGAGGTAGCGGCTGTGCTGTCGGGCGAGGCGCAGGGCCTCGTTCTGTGCCGCAAGCCACCGGGAGAGGACCTCGTCGTCGGGCGACGCCTCCGCGTCCAGCTCCGCGACGCGCAGTTCCAGCCAGCGGACCCGGTGGTAGAACTCGATGATCTCGACGGCGGTGCGGGCCGAAAAGAGGCCGATGTGGCCCGAGTTGTTGGCGTAGACCGAAAGATCCTGACGCCACAGGCCGAGCACCAGGCGCAGGTCCTTGTACCGCGATCCGGAGGATCCCGTCACGACTTCCATCCGGGTTTGGTAGCGCCACAGGCTGCGGTGGATGGATTTGACCTCGGCCAGGAGCGCCAAGCCGTAAATCCGGCGCTCCTGCTTGCGCAGCCAGCCGGTGCTGAGCAACGAGCCGATGTATCCGGTGACGATGCTGACCATGGCGGAAAGAAGGACCGTGCCGCTCACGACGCGCGGACCCTTGCGGGGATGGGCTCGTTCATCACGAGTCCGACGAGCATGACGAGGGGCGGGATCGCGAAGCACCAGCAGCCGAGCGCGGCGTAGAGGAGCGCGGCAAGGCCACATCCGACCGCGAAGGTCGCCACGCTCGATGCGAGGCGGACCAACCGTGGCCTCACCACCGAGGCGTCCGTCTTTCCGCAGGCGAGGTCGGCGACGTCGATCATGATCTGCGTGGTGGTGCCTGTCATCAGGGTCGATGGGGGCACTTCGGCCAGGTGGGCGCGATGGGCGGCGTTCTGGACCGCCATGGCGGTGACGAGCGTCATGCCCGTCAGCAGTGCGGGGCCGGTGTCCGCGTTCGCGAACGGGCCGAGGAGGATCGCGAGGGTTCCGCCCGCGAAGAGCAGGACCGTCTGGGCCGTGAGGAGGATGGTGAGCACTGGCCAACCGCGGTCGATGAGGCGGTGGCTCACGAGCCTGGTCGAGACGACGACGACGCAGAAGACCGGCAAGGCGAGGAGCTTCGCATAGGCGCCGCTCGTGCCATTCGCGATCGCGGCCCCGAACGTGACGAAGTTGCCGGTGACGTGCGCCGTGAACAGGCCCTGCAGGGCCAGGAACCCCGCCGTGTCGACGTAGCCGCCGTTGAAGCTGAGGAGGGTGCCGAGGCTCGGTTTCGAGATCATGCGGGTGTCCTCACCAGGCGAATTTCATTTCGACGCCGAGATAGTCGCTGTCGCGCCCCCCGGCGCGCCGAATCGTATCGCCGACGTCGTAGTGCACGGCTTCGACGGCCCCGGTCGTGTTGGCGTCGAAAACGTAGTCGGCGCGAAGCTGCCCATAGGCGCCCGTCCACCGGTCGCCCCGGCCCTGCGTGCCCGGCAACGCGACGCTCGGTTGCACGTAGATCGCGTCGGCGGTCGTCTGCCGCCACTGCAGGCCGAACGCCCCCGTCAGGGTCAGACCCGCGGCCGGCTCGACCGTGAGCGACGGCTTCAGGTGGATGAGGTTGGCGGAGCCCGTGTAGCCCGCCAGCGTGAAGTAGTAGCCGTTGGGGAAGAGCGGGTTGAAGGTGCCCACCGTGCCGTCACCCCCGTGCCGGTCGCCGGAGGCCGTGTCGGCCTGGATGCCGATCCTCGGCGTCCAGGGCAGGTCGGCCATCGTGTAGCCGGTGCGCGTTCCGACCGCATAGGCCTCGATCGACTTCGCGCCGACGCGACCGATCTGGCCCATTGTTTCGAGATCCCAGTCGAAGCCGTCCGCCGAGCCGGCGAAACGGGCGTCGAAGACGTCGCGCCGCTCCTCGCCGAACCCATCCAGGTAGCGGCCGTTGCTGCGTTGATAGCGCCCCCAATAGGCCGACAGTTCGTCGTCGTCGAACACCTTGCGCTCGATCCTCGCGGTGGAGAACAGGAAGTCGCGGTTCGAGGCGTCGTCGAAGGGATCGGCGAAGCTGTACTGCACGGGTTGGCTGACGAAGCCGAGGACGCGCCAAGGGCCGCTTTCCCAGTCGGCCCAGATGGCGTCGAAGGCTTGCCGCACGTTCGGTCCGTCGCGCGAGGAGACGAAGCGTTGCAGGTCGAAGGCGAAGTCCTGTCGGCCGAGACGGAACTTGAAGGTGCCTGGCTCGAAGGTCTTCGTGTAGCTGAGGAAAGCGAGGCGAAGGTCGAGCGGGTTCTCGTCCACGGAGGTGATGGTCCGCTTCCCAGGTGCGCGCACGTCTTCGAACTGCGCGAAGACCTGCCAGTTCTCGTCCGGACGGATGTCGACGTGGAACTGCAGGCGGTCGAGGAGGTAGGCGTCGCCCTTGACGCCGCCGATGCCGAAGCCGGGCGCGTCGTTCGACTCGAAGCGCTCCCGCAGCGTGAGCCCAAGCGAGACGTAGCTCTTCGGATCCGGCGGGAACAGGGGGACGTACTTGAGGTCGTCGAACGGCCGTTTGCGCAAGGAAGGGCTCGCGAGTGCCGACCAGTCCTCCTGCCACCGGTTGGCTTTGATGACGGGCCTGGATGGAGCCGCCGCGCCCTGCGGCGACGCGTCGGGCGGGTTGCCGGCGTTGGTGGCCGCGGCGTCTTCGGCGTGCCCCGGTTGCGGCACCGCCCATGCGATCAAGCCGATCATCAGCGGAAGGCTCATGGCCTTGCTGGCCCAGGTCGGAAGACCGAGCGCCACGAGCTTCGGTCGACTATTCACTCCACCACGATCCCGTTCTCCTCACGGTTGAACGATGCAGGGATAGCTGTGCCGATGATGGGGCTCTTGTCGAAATCGGCGAACGTTTGGACGCAGGACCCGAATGATCGAATGGTACGTCGGGTCACGTCATGCACGGCCCGAACGGGAAGGTGCATCTTCGCGACCCTCCTCGAGGGTCTTTGCCTCGATCCGCCAGGAGCCCCACGAACGCTTGGACTTGGCCGGGGGGTGGATTGCACGCACTGGCTCGATCCTGCTCCGATCCTGGGGCCGGTCGCCTGATCACTGACGATCGGCACCAGGATCGCCCGCGATCGGGAAGCGTCCAAGCCGGGCTGACGGCCTCGATGGTCGTGCACGCCTTCGCCCGATCGGGGCGTGGGCTTCGATCTTCGTACCCGTTTGGAAATCTGCAATGGCTCGAGGGACCGCGCATGCTCGCTCCGCGTCAGTCCGACCAACACCGCGTCGCTTCGGCGAAGTCGTCATGGCCACGAGATGATCGAAGGTCGGTGGGGTGGCATACGGACGTATGGTTCAAAGCAACGCCGACCTGACGCATAGGTCGGTAACGCCAATGTGCTGGAGGGCAAGCAGATGTCGTCTTCGACTGCTTTCGTGATTGGGACCGGGGCGGGACGCAACCTTCACGTCGGGGACCTCGCCGAAGTTGGCCTACGTTCAAGCGCTCTTGTCCACGACTTGAACAACTTGCTCCAAGTCGTGGCTGGCAACCTCGCCTTCGTCGCCAAAGGCACCCTCGATGCGAAGACGTCCAGGCATCTCGACCTCGCGCGGTTGGGCCTCGAGCGTTGTGCGACGCTCGCGCGGCGCACGTTGCGTCCAAATGCCGAGGCGGCCATCGAGAGGATCTGCCTCTTGGAGGCCATGACGCACCTCCACCGCCAATGTCGTCAGGCTTGCGGCGAGGGCATCGTGCTCGCGATCGACGTCGAGGACGACGACCTGTCCATCGTGGCGGATCCGATCGGGTTTGAGAACGCCATCATCAACCTCGTGCTGAACGCTATCCAGGCCATGAATGGTCAAGGTGCCATCGGGATCTCATGTCGCGCCGCGGAACCGTTGGATCATGGTGGGGCGACCGCCGGCAGGGCGCCGGTCGTCCTCATCGCGGTCGAGGACACGGGTCCCGGCATGCCGCCGGAGGTGGCGAGTGCCGTCGTCGAGCGCTTCTTCACGACCAAGCCGGGCGGGAGCGGTCATGGGCTCGCCAACGTGCGCGCCTTCGTCGAAGCGGTCGGCGGAACGCTGGACATCGACACCGGACTTGGCCGGGGCACGAAGGTTACACTCGCCATGCCCGTTGTTCCGCGCCTGGCGGACGGTGACCCATCGCTGAAGCGATGACGTCGATGCGAACCGGATCCGTCCCATGTCGACCGGAACGATCGCCTACTTGGTCGCCGCATCGCTGCGGGAAGTCAGGTTCGGCCACGTCTACGGCGTCGTGGCGAGCGGCCGCATGGGCTAAGTCGAGCACGACGACTCCCATGATGTCGCTCTCCAGCGGCTTCATCGGCCCCTCCTCCGGCCACGCCGCCATGTACGCGTCGACCCGCGACCGGTGTTTCAGTCAGCCGCGTCATCATTCGCGTGCCCTACCCTGTGTGGCGCGGACAGGGCTGCCGTTGCCGCGGCAGCCAAGGATGCATCCCTGGAAACCTGCACGGGCGGCACTGCCAAAGCGATCCCGTTCGCCTCGAATGACTGCTTGATCATCATCAGCGCCCGCCGTCGCGCCGCGAATTGCGCGTCGCCGGGGCGCGTCATCATCTTGGTCTGGATCTGGATCGCATAGTCGCCGAACTGCGCCACGCCTTGCATCTTCAATGGCGCGAGGATGTCGGGCCCGAACTCTTCGTCCTGCGTCAGCTCGACCCCGATGGTCTTGATCAGCTTGCGCACGCGCTCGAGGTCGGTGCCGTAGGGCACGTTGAGCACGATCTTGTCCACCACCCAGTCGCGGCTCTGGTTCTGCACGGCCCCGAGGCTGCCGAAGGGAATGGTGTAGAGCGCTCCACGCTGGTGCCTGAGCTTCACCGATCGCAGGCTGAAACTCTCCACCGTGCCCTTGTAGCTGCCGCTCTGGATGTACTCGCCGATGCGGAAGGCGTCATCGACGAGGTAGAAGATGCCGGAAATGACGTCCTTGACGAGCGTCTGCGCCCCGAACCCGACCGCGACCCCCACCACGCCGGCGCTTGCGATCAATGGCCCGATCTGGACGCCGACGGCGGCCAGCATCATCATGGCCGCCACGAGCACCAATGCCGCGAGCGCCATGTTGGAGACGATGGGCAACAGCGTCTGCAGGCGCGCCGCGTGTCCGGCATCGGGACCCGACGCCCCATGGGCCAATGGTCGTTGCATCTTGTGGTCGAGCACGGCGCGGATGGCCGTCCAAAGGAATTCCGTCGCGAGACCGATCACCGCGACGCTGACTGCCGCTCGCACGAGGCGGGTCGTCAACGTGTCCTCCATGGTGAGGGAGATGATGTCGACGCCGAACACCCAGGCCAGGGTGAGAGCGGCGCTCACGAGCACGAAGCTCCGCACGCCGCGCGAGAAAAGGTGCGCTTGCAGCGAAAGGATCTGCCCATCGTCCTCCGCTCCCGTGGGACGGAGGACGTGCAGCACCGATGCCTTTGCGACGGCGATGGCGATCGGCAGGGCGGTGACGAAGGACAAGAGCCAGAATGCCGTCCGAGCCTGCACGACCCAGCATAGCCAAAGGGCCACGGAGGCGACCGTCAACGACGGTGCCCGCAAGCGTCGTCGGTGGTACGCGGAATCGTCGGCGTCGGTTTTGCGCCCCGGTTCTTCGGGTAGTCGCCAGACCGCCTCAACCGTGACGCCCACGAGTAGCAGGCCAAGGGCGTCGCGCCCGAACTCCGTCGCGAGCGGCGACAGTCCGAAACGCGATAGGACGCCGATGGTGGCCCCACCGAACGACAACAACGTCATGAGGGTGGTGAGGCGAAGATAAAGGAACCAAGCCGTGCGGGTGGCGACCGGGACAACCCTGAAGCGTTCGGCCCCGGGAGCGAGCAGGAAGCGAGCGACGATGGTGATGAGGCGGACGCCCAGGAACGCCAGCAGGTAGGCGAGCAGGGTTTCCTTGATGAGTTCGGGCCATCCGAACAAGAGGAACGCGCCGATGCTCCCGAGCGCGAAGGACGCGAGCAGGCCGAAGCCGTACAGCAAACGGGCGAAGACGGCCCGCACCCTGTCGTCCACCGAATCGAGCCTGAGCTCCAGGAGCCAGCGTCGGAATGGTCGGCCGGCGACGTGGAACAAACCTTGGACGCCGTAGCCCATGGCGATGAAGATCGCGAGAGCCGCGAGCGTCGCGTAGACGCCGCTCGATCGTCGGACGGCCTCGACCGCCATGGTCTTCGAGGACCGGGCCTGCGCGATGAACTCGGAGGATGAATCGAGGAGGTCGCCAAGATGCCTGCGCAATCCGTCGAGCCGTGCGGCGAGGCTCACGCTCATGGCCTTCCCGGGCATCGCCGCTTGCATGCGAAGCTCCGTGTTTCGGCCCTGATCGAGGTACCGGCGCACGTCGGGGTCTCCAAGCAGGTCGAGGAGCTGTTGGACCTTTGGATCGACGACACCGGCCGGAACCGACGAAGCGGCGCCCGACTCGGTTGTGATCGGAGCCGCATGCCCGAGATGGGGCGTCAGCCCCAGGCATAGCACCAGGAGCAGCGGCATCCGCGAGCTGCGGGCGCTGGCCGGCGTGAGTTCGTGCGACGCGACTGCATCCTCATACATACGTCGTTCAGAACCTTGGCTTCGGATCGAAGGACTGCTCGGCTCTCGAGCTTGCGACGCATCTTAGATCACCAAGAGCGCATCCAATTGTCCTGATGCGGCACGATCAGCCGACTTCCAGCGGTAATGCCTCGCTTCCCTTCATGGAAGTCATCGTTTCTGGATCCGACCGAGCCGACCTATCGAACCGCCAGCGAAAGGCGCACTGCATCGGCCAACCCTGTTTTGACAATGACGTCCCGGCTGCAAGCCGACGCCATCCGCCCACGCCCGCCACGCGTCCCGGCTCGTTCAATGCTCCTGGAGCTCAGGATTCAAGTGGTCCACGGCTTCCACGTCGTTCGCGGGCACGTTCAGGGCCACGAGGTTCAACTCCCGGAAACGGATGTGCATCGATACGTCACGCGTCCCGTCTCCCTGACGTGAAACGAGGGTGCGCCATTGCGATCCACGGACGATGCTTCCCACGATGCCGATCGTCCCCAGCATCTCCGGGTGTTGCCGCCCGAGCAACGACTCGGGTCGAAGCTTCACGCGCGCGCCCTCTTCGATCATGTCGACTTGCTCCAGACCATAATTGTTCGCGTTTTGTTCTAATGTCGAACCGGCGATGGTCAAGTCGCCATGCGGTTCCGGGCATTGCCACGGGAACGCCGGCACCTCCGCTTCGTGGATGACGTCTGCGCGGATCACGTGAAGTGGCGTGACGTGGGGCTGATGGAGCGGCACGGCGTCATTCCCAAATCCACAGGTCCGGCGACCACCTCCGATGAATGGGAGCACGTGAGAACCGGACGGCGGAGGAGGCATCTCCGACGTCAGTGCCGGCGAGCACGTCGTGGGGCGCCGTGACCAGCTTGGCTAGACTAGGTTGGCCGCTTCCGGGGGCGTCCCGGCTTGCGGGGCATCGCGTCGGCTTCGGCGTCCCATCTTCTGTTCAACCTTTCTGACGTATCCACGGGCAGTTCGTCGACCGCCTTCAGGGCCACGCCGTCACCGATCCGGGTTCCGGAAACCTCTTGGCCTTCGAGGAAGACCG
>NZ_JARPVX010000026.1:0-47332 GCF_033947565.1 Lichenihabitans sp. Uapishka_5 | reverse complement strand
GCGGGCGGTCACCTCCGCTACGCTGCGGAGCTACACCACGCCCAGGGACACGACCGGGTGCCGCAGCCCTGGCCTATCTGGATGGCCTCGGCTTGGGCCCCGAAGACTTGGTCGCGGATATCCGCATCGGCGGCGATGAGCCGGTAGGACTCGGCGGCCAAATCGCTCAGGCTGGGATTGCCTCCGGCACCCTCGAAAGCCGCATAGGCGACCGCGCCCGCGCCGAGAAGATGGGCTTCTCCGAATGGGGGTCGCTTCTCCCATGCCTGGCTGACCAGCGTTTCGCGAACGGCGCTCGATCCTGTCGTGTTCAAAACGAGGCCGTCGACATCAAACCGCTGCCGGCCTTCCACGGTCGTGACGAGGCTGCCGATGTCGGTCAATTCTGCGTCTGCAGGAGAGTGGAAGCCGGCAAGCGAGTGCGTCAGTGCCTCAGCCTTTGGTATGATCAGCCCTCCCCTGGCGTTCGGCTCGGGCAAGAGGCCATGACGGGCATAATTGTGCGGCGACATCATCGCGCGATCGAGCACCCGCGCCGGTCCTTGGCCGCGGCGCGCCAGGTGAAGCGCGATTTTCGATCCCACGCTGCCACAGCCGAGCAGGAGCCAGGGCCGCGACGGTGAGCCTTCGTCGTCGCCGGCCGCGCGCCTCATGAGCGCAGTGGTAATTTCCTCGCGCAAGCCGCAAAGGCGGACGTCGCCACGACTCAACAGCAGCCCTTCGCCCGGCTGAAGATCCAGAACGTAAGGACGGATCTCGATCGGGCTATCTGACCCGACTACCCGGAATGGCCGCCGAACGAGGAAGACGATCACGAGCGGCGTCGCCGTAAAGCCGCCTTGCGCCAGCATGAGGCCGATATGATCAAGTTTTGCCTTGAGGGCCGACTCGCAACCATAGTGCCTGGCCCGCTCCAGGAGACCGTCGACCGTGGCGACACTCTCCGGAAGGGGCGTACCAATGATGGTGGAACTGCCTTCTCGGTCTGGCGCGCCAACGATCAAGGCGACGCCGCACCCTCTGAATACGCGTTCGCCTGTTTGCGTGATGGTGCACCCGGCCCTGTCCAGGGCAACATGCTGGCCGAGATTGAGCGCGATACGAAACAGCCGTCTGCCTTCGCCTAGCTCGAACCTGATGAATTCCGTGCGGACGACGGCACAATCCCCGCCGGGGCCTGACATCCCCCGGAGCGGCACTGGTGCGGCGATAATTTCGTCGTCTACATGGTATCGGCGCACCGGCTCCCAGCCATGCTGCTCGCTGTTGAGTTCAAGCATGGCGGCCTTGTCGAGCCAGTCGACAAGCTGGTCGAGATAGCCCTCAAACCCTCGTGCCTGAATTAGCTCGCTTGGATAGCCGTTGACCACGCAAGGCTGCGGCAGCTGATCCGACGGCCCCGGCAGCAAATGCGGGTGTGTTCGATCGAAATCCTCCCTCAGGTATGTTCGGGGCGGGCGCTGCGGATAGCTTGGCGGAAACCGGATGATGGCCGTTTCAACGGCCCGAACGTGGCTTGGACTCTCGCCGGCGGCGCGCCAGGCCGACGGCAGTTCCTGCTGGATATTCAAGTCCATTTGAATGATGCCGGTTTCGGCATCCTCGCTGACGCGCACCTCAAGCACCGCCGGATGAGCGCAGGCGATGCGGATCGCCCGGGTCACGGCCGGCGGCATGAGGCTAGCCATGCGCGAGCGCTTCGGAACCCACTGTTGTGGCCCCCAGCACGCCGGCCCCGAGCGCCAGCTTGCTCGGCTTGATGCCGTACCAGCCGACCCGGACTTCGAGCGGGCCGTCGCCGCTTTCATCCGCGATACACCGGAAAGAGCCGCGGCCGGGATTTAAGATGGAGAGGTATTCCCGCTTGGCGCGAATGCATGGCGGGTCCTGATCATCGTCGTGGATCTCGACGCTACTCGAAATGATAAGGGCGCCCGGGGCTGCCTGTGACAGGGCATTTCGGGCCTTGGCCGACACCCGAGCCCGGCTATTCAGGTCGGACCAGCTGTCCCAGGAAAGGCTGTGCCAGCTGCAATGGTGGGGCGCAATCAGCACCTCATAGGCCAGCTTGTCGGCGGCGTATTTGTCCCAGACCCTTTCCCAGATGGCGACTTCGGCATCCCCGCCGAACAGGTAGCGACCGGCATCCGCCTTGCCATCGCCTGCGATGGTTAGCTGAACGATGACGCTTGAATTGTTTTTAGAAAGCACCTCGGCTTCTTCGTCGTCGTCGGCCAGCATGGGCGCTAGGAGGAACCCTTCGAACGTGCCGTCGGTGACGCCACAAATCCGGGAGAAGGCGGATCCCGCCGAGACCAGGATGGGGAGCAGGTCGTCAGTCTTGCCCTCGGCGTCTTCCCCAAAGATCTGAATACGATCGCCGTCGCTAAAATAACCCTGAGCCCGGTACAGCTTGACCCGGCGGCGCGCCTCGCCGCGCCAGGCTTCGGCGTCGGCGCACAAAACGTGACCTGTCGACTTGTTCTTGCGATCGGCTCGCCGGAAGACGATCGGCGAGGACCACATTTCACGAATGATGATTTTGTCGTCGGCTTTTACCCAAGTGTCCGGACGGCCAAGATGGAAGTGGCGCATCAACCCGCTGCAGTGATCCTGGTCCGGATGGGTCAGCAGGAAGGCATCGACGTACAGGCGGCCAGCGCTGTCGCGGGGCAAACGATCGCGAAGCTGGGTGCCGACATCCGGCACATCCACATCATTCTCGTCATCGGCCGCAACCCTAATTTTACAGTCGATCAGGATGTTGCGGGCGCTTTCCAGCTCAACGAGCGTCATGTCGCCGTTGTCGACCTTGAAATGAGACGTCTTGGCAGCCATGGAAATCTCATGCGTGCATGGTTTGTTCTTGAAATAGGTTGAATTTTTCCCAGCACAAGGGCGACGCTTCCGATGGGTCGATTGGCCCTGACAATGGCCTCTAAGGCCGCGACCTGCTTTAACGACCTGAACTCGTCCGCGAACTGCTCGCGCATGCCGGTCGAGTAGATGCGGGCGATCTTCCCGTCGTTCTGGCGCTGCACGATCTTCTTCAGGTCGGACAATCTGGCCTTCCATGTCATGCCAACCGTGACGGAACAGCAGCGTGGGGTCGTGCCCCGGTCACGTGCACAATGCGGATTGTGGCGTCTGCATTGCTGATCAGGGCCACCTTGCGACCTCGCAAATTCCCGCACCGGTAAAATCGACTACTGCGCGCCGTGTTTGAAACCCATTCCGCAATGACGCCGGGACCATGCCAAGAAACGCTTCGTAACCGAGAGCATCAAAAAGGCGCATCCGAAAATAAAGGGCGCCGCCCGTGTTCATTTCCAGCTGCATTCGATGCTCCAACGGATTACCACTTTTCGGAAAGTCAGGAGGATTAGCATCGTATACGCGGCAGTGCTGCATCACACGTTTCCTGTTTGTAGGCTCGTCCATTAGCATGCGGCGAAGTGGGTCCAATGTCGGATCCAACGCCGCAGCAGCGCCGTAGAAATGGGTGAATAGATTGAGCCCGTTCTTCATAACGGCCTGATAAATCTTCACGAGGTCCAGATGAAGACCGAACACCATGGTCTGTTCTCCTCGCCCAGTTGGCTGGGGAGGAACTTCGGTGGAAAAGCGTTGCAATCCCCAGAGATTGAGGAAAGCTGGTACTGTTTCAATATTGGCGGCGCGTAGGTACAGGCGACCACGATGGTCAAGTGCCATGCGCGTCGTGATAGTATGTTCCGTATCGATAAAGCGATCTCTCTTCAGCAGCGAGTCGTGAGGGAAGTCCCGCAACCACAAGCCACGTGCCCTTTGCTCGCGTTTATAACTGGTGAGGACATAGCCCTGCCGCGGGCGCGGTTCGAATTCAGCGATCAAGAAATCGGTATGCCGCTTTTGCCAAAATGGGATAGTTACCTCTACGCTTTGCCAATTCACTTTATTAAGCGCAGCCTGCAATTTTTCGCCATCATCTATTGATGCCGCAATACATAGCAAGCCAGTAGGCGTTTGAATTAGCTGCGGCCTGTAATGATGATCGGCAGGAAACGTAAATCCGGCTTCGTATACGATCCAATCACCCTTGTTAACGCAATATAGATCGTCGATCTCGACAGGCTGTGGTCTATCAAAGCGCGTCGTGTCATTCCGCGTCTGCAAGCCATGAAAATTTCGCGCTGTTGCCTCGATGGCCTGGCGCATCCAGTGGGCCTCGAAAGCCGAAAACCGCCCATTGCACTTTCGACAGACCTCTTTCCCAAGCGTCCAGTTTTGGCCCGGACCACACAAGCCGCGCGAAAAGACGTGCTCCGGGTCAAATGCATCCAAAGGCTTGTCCAACGTGCAGTAGATGCAGCGCGGCATTTCACGCCTCCAGCGACCGACAATCAGTTAGGTGGCGTAGATGTATCTGGTCCCGATGCCGCAGGGCAGCCTTTTTGAAGAAGGCCAGGAACGACGTTGCCATCTGATCGCATCGTGCGACCACCAAGCCGGCAACACGCCCAATGTCCGTTCTGGCACACCGCACAATTAGCCGGTGCGGCAAGATGGAGTGGAAACCGGGTTTGATGATCGGCCTGCTTAGCGGGTGAAAGGTAGACCTCACATGATGATCCCCGGGGTCAAGAGGCTATTTGCGGTTGGTGCAGATGCTTTGTATTTTCACGATAGGATCCAGTTGAGCCATGTCACGAGTACCGGCAGCGAGCGCTTTGCCTGTACCACCTCACATCCGGTCGCCGTTCGAAACGGCTGCACCACAATCCCTCATTCGGGGCAAGGCTCAGTAGGGCGGCACCATTCTTTCAAACCGGCTGTTGAAGCCATGGTCTACCTCGGTCCGCACGCCTGGATCCCCCGGAGCTGATCAAGCTTCGGGAATAGCAATATACCGGCAGGGTCGATCAGGCTTTGGCAACGATGGCCCCCTCGATCACGACACCGCCCGTCGCAAATTTCCAGAACGCCACGAGCAGTTTGCGAGCCAGGGCGACAATGGCGATCTTCTTGCCACGGCCGCCAGCACGACTGACGCGCTCCTGAAACCAGCGTGTCAGGGCCGAGGTCGGCTGGAACCGCAACCACAGCCACGCGGCCTGGACCATCGCTGTGCGCAACCGAGGATTACCGGCTTTGGAAACGCCCTGCTCGCGGTTGATCGAGCCGCTGCACCAAGGCGATGGCGCGAGCCCAGCATAGGCTGCGACTTGGCGCCGATTGTCGAAATGACGGAACAGTCCCTCACCGGCAAGAACACTCGCGAACTCCGGGCCGATCCCCTTGATCGTCGCGAGCATGGCTTGTGGAACAGATGATGCCGTCGTAGCCGCCAAGCTGTCTCGCTCTGCCTCGACTTGCTTGATCTGCTCGATCAGCAACTCCAGCCTGTCGAGTTCACGAACCAGCATCGCCTTGAGGTGAGCAGGCAACGGTTGACCGCTACCCGTTCGAAGCTCTTCCAGACACCGACGCCGATCTCTTCGGCTCGGCTCATATTCCCGAACTCCGACGCTGAAAAGCAAACCCTTGATCCGGTTCGTATGCAGCGTTCGCTCCTTGACCAGAGCGGTGCGCTCGCGCCCGATCCGACGACGATCCTCTTCCTCGATCGTCGGCACGCGCAACATCGAGCAGACCCGTGGCTCACCACGGATCCACGCCATGAGCGTGCGGACCAACGTTTCACCATCGATCCTGTCCGTTTTTGCCCGCCGATGCCGTCGCGACACCGCAATGGACGCCGCATCGACCACATGGCTGGTGATGTCGACCTCCAAGGCAAGCGCGCGATGGATCCAGAAGCCATCGAGCCCCGCTTCCTGGATCACGATCAACGGGTAGCGCATAGCCTCGCGGGCCTCGGCTTTGTCACGCAATCCTTCCAAGCACGTCAGCAATGCCGGCAGATCGCCGCCAGGCACCGAATGACGGGACATCTTCTCGCTGCCCGGTGACAATGAGGTCAACAGCCACGTTGATTTCGACAATTCCAGCGAAACAAAGATCGCGCCAAGGTCAACGCGAATAGCGGCAGACGAGAGAGGGGCTGCTGACACGGGAAGATCCCTTCAAACCGGTTGGTAGCGAACCAACTCTGAGACGTTCCCGAGCCGCCGTCCAACGATCATCATGGGATCTTTCTCCTCGCCGTCCAAAGCGGCTTTGTAGAACAATTCCAGCTTTTCCAGTCCGTCTGCTAAGGTGCGGTCGATCGCCGCCGGCGTCGCCAACCCATACCGAACGGAATTCGCATGTCGAAACACAAGTCGCCTCGTGCTGCTGCACCCCTCACTGCCGAGCTGGTCGGCACGGGAGGAGAGTTGCACCAGAATGCCGGCGGCACTCATCCGCCGATGACAACCAACCAGGGCGGCGTGATCGCGGACGATGAGAACTCCCTCAAGTTCGGGCAGCGCGGTCCCGTGCTTCTTGAGGATTTCGCGCTGCTGGAGAAGCTGACGCACTTCAACCACGAGCGCATCCCTGAGCGTGTGGTGCACGCGCGCGGCGCGGCGGCGCATGGGTTCTTCGAGCTGACGGACTCCTTGGCCGAGTTCAGCAAGGCCAAGGTGCTGGGAGAGGTCGGTGTGAAGACCCCCCTGTTTACGCGCTTTTCGACAGTCGGCGGCAATATGGGCTCGGCCGACACCGCCCGGGACGTACGCGGCTTTGCGGTCAAGCTCTACACCTCGGAGGGCAACTGGGACTTGGTCGGCAACAACATGCCGGTGTTCTTCATCCAGGACGCGATCAAGTTTCCCGACCTGATCCATGCCGCCAAGCAGGAGCCGGATCGCGGCTTCCCGCAGGCGCAGACGGCGCATGACACGTTCTGGGACTGGGCGTCACTGTCGCCCGAGAGTACCCACATGCTGATGTGGATCATGTCCGACCGGGCGATCCCCCGCTCTTTCCGGATGATGGAAGGCTTCGGCGTCCATAGCTTCCGGCTCGTCAACGAGGCCGGCAAATCGACCTATGTGAAGTTCCACTGGCGGCCCAAGCTCGGGATGCAGTCGGTCGTGTGGGACGAGGCGCTGAAAATCAGCGGCGGAGATCCGGACTTCCATCGTCGTGACCTGTGGAACGCGATCGACACCGGCAGCTTCCCCGAATGGGAGCTGGCCGTGCAGCTGTTCGATGAAGAATTTGCCCAAAGCTTCGATTTCGACATCCTGGACTCGACGAAGCTGATCCCCGAGGAGGTCATCCCGCTGCGGGTCATCGGGCGCATGGTGCTCGACCGCAATCCGGATAACTATTTCGCCGAGACCGAGCAGGTGGCGTTCTGCACGACCCACGTCGTGCCGGGCATCGACTTCACCAACGATCCGCTGCTGCAGGGCCGCAACCAGTCCTATCTCGATACCCAGCTTAAGCGTCTGGGCGGTCCGAACTTCGCGCAGCTGCCGATCAACGCGCCGCGCTGCCCGGTCCGCAATTTCCAGCGTGACGGCCATATGCAGATGGGTGTGCCCAAGGGACGGGTTTCCTATTCGCCCAGCTCGCTTGATCCCACGGTGGAGCGCACCGATCCGGCGATCGGCTTCAAGAGCTTCCCTGCCCACGAGGAAGGCGACAAGCTGAAGGTCCGCTCCGCGACCTTCGCCGACCATTTCAGCCAGGCCCGGCTGTTCTTCTTCAGCCAGACCGAGCCGGAGCAGAACCATATCGTCTCGGCCTTCATTTTCGAGCTGAGCAAGGTGGAAACCGAGGCGGTCCGCCTGAAGCTGTTGAGCCGTCTCGCCAACGTGGACGAAGCCATTGCCAAGCGCGTCGCCGACGGGCTGGGCTATGAGGGCCCGATCGCGAAGGCGCCGACGACGGTGCCGGTACGGACGGACCTGAAGCCGTCGCCGATGCTCAGCATCCTGGCTAAGGCCAAGCCGACGTTGGAAGGCCGTTTGATCGGCTGCTTGGTGGCGGACGGCACCGACCCGAAGATGGTCACCGCCCTCGAAGCCGAGGCCACCAAGATGGGCGCGCAGCTGAAGGTCATCGCGCCCAAAGTGGGCGGCGCCAAGGGCAGTGATGGCGGCCTGATCCGGGCGGATTTCCAACTAGCTGGCGGGCCGTCCGTGCTGTTCGACACGGTAGTCCTAGCGCTTTCGGCTGAGGGCGCTGCAATGCTGGCGAAGGAAGCCGCGGCAGTCGCCTTCGTGCACGACGCCTTCGCGCATCTCAAGGTGATCGGGCATTCTGCAGCGGCCAAGCCGCTGATGGACAAGGCCGGCGTCGTTCCAGATGCAGGCGTGATTGCCATGGGCGGCCACGACAAGGCCTTCCTGCAGGCGGCCGCTAACGGGCGGATCTGGGCGCGCGAGCCTTCGGTGCGCACCGTATTTTAAGCCATATCGAGAGAGCGCTGCCCTTTACCGGCAGCGCTCTTTAACCGTGATATACGCGATGCATCGCATCGTCAGGCATGCCCGGAAGGCAGGGCAATTTGCAATTTGGGCATGGCTTCCTGTCTTCAACACCGTCGAGTAAGGCGCGTGAGAAACCGATCCAGTTGTCCCGATAAAGCTCCTCCTCGGCGTCCACCCATCTTCGGCCGACGTGTCCCATGTCCGCCAAGCATGAAACATCAGGTCCCTGCATATACTCAGCAGGGTGTTTCGCGAGCGACATTGCCCGATATGGGCGAGGATCGCCGCGGCCGAGTGGCCGCTCTCTTTTGCCAGGCGATCAATCAGCATGGCGCTCCGCGTCATGGGACTGAAGGTGTACGCCGGTACGATCACGGTTCGCCCTGCACGGCTGCTTCGCGCATCTCCGGGTGGAACAGCGCATGGGCAACAAGACGTTGCGCTACGGCCCTGGACGGAACGCCCGCCGCACCCGCCAACAGGTCAAGGATCTGCGACTCGTGCCGGTCAAACCTGACCAGAACTGCAAGGGCAGGTTCATCCCGAGGGCCGGCTGCTCGATCGCCCCTATTCTGCTCGGACAGCCAGGCGAGCATCAGACATTGCAGCTCTTCCAGCTCGCGGACCGCGCCGTGATCTGATTTGGCCTGATCGATCAGGGCGCGGACGTGATCGATGGCCGGCATGGACGATGCTCCGAAGTCCGCGAACCGGAATCTTCTTCGGTCTGAACGGCGGGGTCAATCGTCGTTGGCGGCGTTCTGACCCATCGCCTGGTCAAGCACCTGCCTGGCGGCCTTGGTCATTGCCTGGCCGGTCGGCCTGACGCCTTGCGCGATCATCGCCGCGTCCTGCTCCAGCTGGCCGAGATAGCTGTCCCAGGCTGCCTTCAGTTTGGGATCGGCGTCGAGCATGGCCTCCCATGCCTTCTGGTCCTTCCAGCTCATTGCTTTGTCCCGAACGACGCCATGTCGAGGATCGGACGCTCGCGCGCGTCTTTCAGCGCCATTTCGAGGGCTTCGACGATGCCGGACAGCCCCTCCTCCTCATTCGCCACAAAGCCGATCGGCTCTACCGTGCAGCCATCGGGTCGGCCGGCTTCGTCGCAATAGACCTCGTGGAGGGCCAGCGATCTGTCGGGGTGCCGTATGACGCGATAGTGCCAGCTCACAGCCGTTCGTCCGCCAGAGCGTCCCGCAGCACGCGCTCGACCAGCTGCTCGACGGTCACGGATGGACGGCCGCAGTTCCGGGGGCGGCAGGCTCGAAGCTGATCCGCAGCTTGGTGCCGGTCGCCTTGGCGAACCGCTCAAGGGTGCGGGTCGAGGGCATGGTCCGTCCGCTCTCCATGCGGGCGATCGCGGTCTGGGTCGTGCCCATGGCCACGGCGACCTGCTCCTGGGTCATGTCGGCCTGGGCGCGCGCCTCGATCAGGGCCGAGGCAAGAGCGAACTCCTCCTCAAGTGCGGCATAGGCTGTCCGGAACTCCGGGTTTTTGTCCCACTCGCGGAAGGCCTCTTCGACGGGAATGAACGTGCGGGTCATTGGACCTCCTTAGCCCTTCTCAGGGCGGTTTCGATTTCACGGCGCGGCGTCTTCTGGGTCTTTTTGCCGAACACATGCACGACGACGACGCGCTTGCCTGTCGCGGTCACATAGGCGGCGCGCGCAATGCCGTCCCTGCCCTTCATGCGCATCTCCCACACAGGCCCGTCGAGATGCTTCACGTAGGGCTCGCGCATCCGCTCCAGCCCGTGGCTGCCGATCATCTCGACGATCCGCCGGAACGCGGCCTGGATGTCGGCCGGCATCGCTGTCAGGGCCGCGAAAACGTCCTCGTCCAGAAACTCAACGCGCCAACTCATGCCTGATTATACCATTTTTGCTATGAAATGCAATTTCAAGGTAGGGGCGCCCAAAGACGGGCCGTCGGATTTTCGCTGGGCGGGCATCGCATCGCTGCTTAGGCTGCTCCCATGGCGGAGGATCTGGGCGTCTTTGCCATGGCCGGGAGAACCACATGCGATCGGACGATCCGATACCGCCGATGCCGATGGCCTCGCATATGGTCCAGGTCGTGCTGGACGGCATCCAACAGCGTTTCGAGCGGCATTACGAGGACGAGGCGGGCCAGTTCCTCCTATGGACGCTGCTACACCCCCTGCCCGACGGATCGCCGCCGGCGAACTTCGGTGCGGCAGCCAGCCGGCTGCAGGATCGGGACAGCCTCAACAGGGAAATCAGGGCGATCACGGAAGAGACGGGTGCCGCCTATCACCGCCTGGGGATGCGGGTGCAGTCCTCGTCCCTCAACTACAAGCTGTTTGACGTCGTCGTCGGCATGGCCATGGCCGCCCTCGATGACTACATCGCCCGGCCTTCGGTGCGGACATTCTCGGCGATGATCCAGCTCGACGCGGATCAGCAGGAGGCGCTGCAAGATGCCCTGAGCTATTATCACGAAAGCGAGTAGCAGTTCCTGAGCGACTGCCTGCGGAGCGGCATCGCCCATGCGCAGGAGCGGATGCGCAGCAGTCTCGAAGGGCTGACGGCCGAAGCGGATGGAACCGGGGCTGTTCGAAACCCGGATGGCAGTTTGTCCGAGATGCTGGATGACGACATCCCCTACTGATGCCGCAGGACATCACACCAAGCGTATAAAGCTAGCTAACAGCTATCAGTCAGCTATCGGATAACGCGTCTATAGCGTTCGTTCTGCCGTTTGATGACCACCGGATGGCATGGCTCATCGCAATTGGGGCAGGCCCGCTGCGTGCCGAAGTCGGCGAGCAGGGCCGTAGAGAACGTGACCCAGTATTCCTGTTTGACGCGGGGGTCGTTCACCGTTTTCTCGTCGGTTTCCAGGTCCCAGCTTTCGACCGTGCCGAATATGGCCATACGGCACGCCCTGAACAGGTTGTTCCGGTAGGGGCAGTGCCGGACGTGGCCGAGGATCGCCGCGACCGGGTGGCCGCTCTCAGCCGCAAGGCGCTCCAGGACGAAGGCCGATTTCGTCATCGGCCTGATGGCGGGTCGTGGCTCGAACCTGGGCACGGTCAACGTCGGCGCCTGCCGGCTAAGGTCGCCTGCTCGACGTCAAAGCTGCCAATCAGCGGCATGTGAGGACCTCCGCGATCCGGAATCCTCGTCGGTCAGAGCGGTCGGGTCAATCTGCAGTCTCCCAGCACGCCAAAAAACACCCCGTCGGGTGTCCTCTGACAAGGCTGCCGCCTCGACTATGGGCGTACCGGGAGCACTATCTGTCAGCCGACAGCATTCTTTTTTGCATGGTTCAATCAGCGAGCGTTTAACGGACGGAATTTGCGGGCAGGCACCCGCTCGCATGCAACTCTGCATGACTGGGCGCAGTCCTTGCGTTCTTTCGAGCCTATCATCCTTCCCTATTCCTTTGGAGAGTCGAGCCCTGTCATTCCTTCGGAGCCGTCGAGACCTCCGCACGCGCTGAGCGAGGGTTCGTCACCCGAAGGGGCGAAGCAACGCGGAGCACGCCGAAGGCGTTGACGGTTCCGAGTGGCGCGTAGACTTGCGGGATCGGCGAAGGGAAAGAGGTCGGCCGACAGGCCGACGCCGGTTTACGCGAAGCGTCCGCCGCGTAGCGGCAGCGTCAGGAGAGGCGGCTTATAGCCGGCCGGGTTTCCTTTCAGCTAATTCAATAGATTCAAAAGATTCTAGATTCAGAGGCGGATTGCGCATGGTTAACAATATCTTAGGCCCGCAACTATGAGGAATATGGGGACTCCTATGGAGGTTCTTGGGGAATAATATGAGGTCTTTGGGGTTCTGCTATGAGGTTCTTGGGGCCTTATTATGAGGTTTTTGGGGAGCAAATCCGAAGTTATCCACAGGCCGCCTGCCCGATTTGTCGCTGTAGGCTGACGCCAACTATGAGGTTTTTGGGGAACGCCGCTGCTTGCGGTCGTCTCGCATCATGCGGCCGACCGAGGGCACTGCGTCGGCGACATGCTCCACCCGGTTGGCCAGGCGGACGCGTCGGCCAAGGCGCGGGCGCTCCCGTTCGCGCAGGGCCTCGGTCGCCGCGTCCTGCGACTTGCGCATCCAGGCGACCATGATCTGATCGACCTTCTTGCCCTTCTTGATCGGCAGGACGCTGATCTCGAAATGCGCGAGGGCGTTGATCTCGCTCACAGAGGGCTTGATGACGTGGCGGTTCAGGTCGCCATAGACGGCGTAACGTCCGGCGGGCACGCCCATCATCTCGCGGAATTCGTCGATCGTGTAGGTCGCGTTGCTGATGTGGCGCAGATTGACGCTCTGCGTGACGTTCTCATAGAGGCTGATGGCGTATTTCGAGGAGAACGACATCAGCACGGGCAGCGAGATCTGCCCCCATTTGACGGAGGCCTCCAGCAGGGCGATCAGCCGTTTGTCGAAGCTGTAGGTGAGGACGCCGCCGGGCCGGCCCTTGGGCGTCATGTTGTTACCGCCGAGGAACTGGACCCGGTAATCGTCGCCGTCCGGATCGTTCGGGTCCTTGAAGATCAGGAACGTCGTCATCAACGCCTCGACCGCCTCGACCACGGGCTCGTAGCCTTTGTGGCCGTCGGTCTTCAGGTCGTCGATCTCGATCGTGTAGTCCCTGCCCTCCCGGATGCCCTGGCGGTGGGCGTTATGCCAGAGGATCGTGATGGCGCGGCGGGCGTTCAGGGTCAGCTCGGCATGACCCTTGATCTGGATCAGCTCCTGGGGCTTCAGCGACTCCAGCAGATTGGGGGTGAGTTGCAGGACCAAGGTTTTCCCTGGTGGTCGCTCCTGTCCCGTCTTGTCCTCCGCATCCATGGGGAATAGTACCTGCTTCGATGGAAAGCCGGAAATGGTTTATTCCATCGCAGCATGTTTTCCCACTTCCCCAAAAACCTCATAGTTTGAACCAATATCCCGCATTTTTCGGCATATGGTGCATGTATATCAGTGGGTTGGCGCAGGCCCATCAATCGAACCGCCCTTCCCCAAAAACCTCATAGTTTCCGACGCTGGACGCGATCCATGCCATACTCGACTATGCAGCATGCGACTCGGCAGCCTTGCTCGGCTTCGCCGGTTTCGGCCGTCCCCAAAAACCTCATAGTTGCGGGGCTTCGACCGCCATCACGCGCGAAAAACCGGAGATGTTTCAGGCGCTTGCAAAGGCGCCGATTTGCGCAGCGCGCCTGCCCGAAAACCTCATATTTGCGCGGGTGCGGAACAGATCAGGCTTTGGCCTTTAGCTCCCGTTGCAGAGCCGCAAGCGCGCGCTCGACCGTCTCGCCGACAAGCCAGCCCTGCTGATCGGCGATGGCGTAGAACGCATCCACCGTGGCGGGCGTCGTGCGGGCGTTGAACTGCATCGTGCGCCCGGTACGATGCCGGCGAGGCTGGCGTCTGGGAAGCACGGCGGCAGGCTCGGGCGCGGCAGGCTGAACTGGTGCGGCCGCTTCGGGCTGCGCCTTTTCCCGCCGCGGCTTGGGATCGCGGCTTGGGAAATTGGACGCCTCGGCAATGGCACGGACCTGCTCCGGCGGGAGGGCATTTTCAGCCGGTCCCTGCTTGGGCTGGAAGCGCGACAGGTCGATGTCGTCGTTTTCGTCGTCAGACGGCTCAAGGATGCTGGCGCGGCCCATCACGCCACCTTCGCGCTGCGAGTAGCAGCGCCCTGGCTGGCATTGAGCATGGCCACCACCTCGCCCATGAAGGCACGGGCATTGGCGATCGCCGCATCGACATTGCTGACCTGGGTCGAGTCGAGCTTGGCCAGTGTGCCGCCAAAGGCGAAGATGGCGCGGAAGGCGTCTCGCTCATTCATGCTCGTGGCAAAGGTGGGAATGCCGCCTTCGTTGAATTCGGTCGCAATGGCCTGCAGGGTACGCGGCCGGATGGCGGCGCTCGTGCGGGTGAACAGGACCGAGGTCAGGATTTTCCGGCCGCCCGCCACCTTCTCCATGCGATGCACCAAGCGGATGGCCTTGGCGGCTTCGACCGCGTCAAGCGGGCTGCCCTGGGTCGGGATGATGACGAGATCGGCGCGGCTGATCGCGTAGCTGACCGTCGTCGAGGCCGTGCCTTCGAGATCCACGATGACAAAGGCGCTGCGCGTTGCGGCGGCATCGATCACGTCGATGATCGTCTCCTCGTTGACGTCGGAGATGACGTCGAGGTTATCCGGGCGGCCGGGCCGCTTGGCCCAGCGGGACACCGGCTTGTTCGGATCGGCATCGATGACCGTGACGGTGGCGCCCTTCCCGGCCATTTCGGTGGCCAGCACGACGGCGGAGGTGGACTTACCGGCACCCCCCTTTGGACTCGCGAATACGATGGTTGGCATGAAGCCTCTTCGATGGATGATGGGAGCGCACTAGATAGCATGATGCTCACAAACTGCTAACAGTGTGTCAACAGCTATTGCTGATATACGATAGCTGACTGTTATCATTTTAACAGATCACTATCTGTTATCAGGTTGCGAATGGATGACTATCCGGATGCAGCCGGGAGTTTCGTCCTCGGTGTAGCCATGGCTGGAGGCACTGGTATGGTGTCCGCCTCGCCCATGCAAAACAGGTGATCTTATGCCTGATGACCATTCATCGACGCCGGACCGCACCAACCGGGACAACCATGCGGCCGACAAGCCTGCCTTTGTGATCGAGCGCGAAATTCTGGAGCGACGCATCGCGGCCGAGAATGCGCATTACGAGCACGGCTTTCCGGTCGCCGGCCATGATTTCCGGCGTGAGGAATACGAGCGGGAGCGAGGTCGCTAGGCGATACGGAGGAGGGGAGGGGAGAGGTCGCCTTTAGCGGGGGCAGGGGAGGCCGCGGCCTGAAAGGCCACGACGCTGCAGCCCTGCCCGGCGAAGCGCGCTGTCACTCGCGTCGTGACTGCCAGTCTGTGCCAGTTCTCCGCAGCCTCGCGCTGCAAAGCCCTGCGGGCGGCCTGCTCCTGACGGCGCGCGGCTGCGTGCCGGGCCTCGATGACCTGCAGCTGCTCCATGACCGCGTGGCTGTGCTCTAGCCGTGCGGCATGAATGGCCGTCCTGGTAGTGCGGATCGGTTGAGCGACGGCGATGCAAGCGGCTGGAACGATGCCGCGCGCCCACTGATGCAAGCGGCCCTGGCGCAGCCCGAAGAGGCGGGCGCGCTCGACCGTGTTCAAGGCCAGCCTTGCAAGGTCGCGCGTCGTGGCATCGGCCGGGAGGAGGGCCCTGGCGTTCGCCATGCGACCGGCGGCCGTCGCTTCGCGGTCCGCGAAGATCTGCACACGCGCGCGAATGCGGACCTGAGTCTCGTCGAACACATCCTGCCGGGCTTCGGCCTCGGCCACGCGCTCGTCGGCATAGTCGAGGCTGGTGTCTTTCATCGACAGCCGCGACAGGATGGCGGTGAGCCGCTGCCGTGTGGGGATGGATTGACGCGACCAATGCAGATCCAACCTTTCGCGGTGACGGGTCATCGCGACATAGGCAGCGTGCTGGTCGAGGTTGGCGCTGCAATAGAGATGGGCGCGATCGACGGTCGCGCCCTGGCTCTTGTGAATGGTGGCGGCGTAGCCGTGGGCGATATGGCCGTAATGGTCCAGGCTGAAGGTGAGCGAGACTGATGCGCCGTCGAGCCGCACCGTCAGGCTGCGGCCATGGATGGCTTCGATGGTGGCGATGCTGCCGTTCCGCACGCCGAGCTTCGCATCGTTGCGCGTGAAATACAGGCGGTCATGGACCGAGAAGCATTCCCGGCCCGTCGCCGTGCTGAGACCGACGTCCGGCCCAAGCGCGCCGTCCGCCCGCAGGCGGCCGCGGGCAAGTGCGTTCAGCGCGGCGACGTCGCGGTGGAGGAAGGCCATGATGAGCTGCGTCTGCCCCGGCTGCTCGACGCGGTGCCGATGCCAGGCGTCGACCAATGCGGCCTGGGCGGCGGCATCCGTGGCGTGGCCATGCACCATGCTGGCCGCCTCGTAGCGGGCGAGGGCGGCTTCCGTCTGCCCGGTGGCCAGTTCGCCGGTCGCCTGGCGCTGCCATTCGACGGCCTGGCGGCGGACGGTCTTGATCGCGGCCGTGCCGATCCGGTCGGCGATGGCGCGGAACGCGCCGCCGGCCTCGATTGCCTGCAGCTGCCGGGCATCGCCGACCAGGACCAGCTTCGCGCGGCCTGCCTGCGTGAAATGCAGCAGGCGTTCCATCTGGCGGCTGCCGATCATGCCGGCCTCGTCGACCACGACCACATCCCTAGGGCCGGGCAGCTGCCGGCCCTGTTCCCACAGGAACATGGTCTGCCCCCGTTGGGTGATCCGGGTCGAATGTTAGTTCAGGGTCGGTCTGGGTGCTAGCGTGAGCATGGCCGGCGGAGCTGGTCGGGGTTGCGGAGCCGGCCATGCGGCGAAGGCGGGCACAAACACCTCCGGAGCGGGTGGCCTGTAGCCGATCGCGCTGTGCGGCCGGACGGTGTTGTAGTGCCGTCGCCAGCTCTCGATGATGACCTGCGCCTCCCGCAGCGAGTAGAAGATCTCGCCATCGAGGAGTTCATCCCGGAGCCGGGCATTGAAGGACTCGACGTAGCCGTTCTCCCAAGGACTGCCCGGGGCAATATAGGCAGTCTTGGCGCCGACGGCCTTGATCCAGTCCTGCACGGCTTGCGCGACGAACTCGGGACCGTTGTCGGAACGAACGTGGCCCGGCACACCGCGCAGGATGAACAGGTCGGAGAGCACGTCGATGACGTCGACGGCCTTCAGCTTGCGGGCGACCCCGACGGCGAGGCATTCGCGGGTGAACTCGTCGACCACGTTGAGGGTCCGGAACTTACGGCCGTCGTGCGTCCGGTCCTCGACAAAATCGTACGACCATACGTGATCGCGGTGCTCGGGCCGGAGCCGGATGCAGGAGCCGTCGTTGAGCCAGAGGCGACCGCGCTTCGGTTGCTTGGCCGGCACTTTTAGGCCCTCGCGTCGCCAGATCCGCTCGACCCGCTTGGCGTTCACGATCCAGCCGGCATCGCGCAACAAGGCCGTGATCCGCCGATAGCCATAGCGGCCGTACTGACGGGCCAGCTCGATAATGTCGGCCATGAGCAGGTCTTCGTCATCTCGGCCCCGCGGCGTCTTGCGCTGCGTCGAGCGGTGCTGTCCAAGCGCCACGCACACGCGGCGCTCGGACACGGCCAGATGCCGTTGCACATGCTCGATGCAAACGCGCCGACGCGCGGGGCTTAGAAGTTTCCCGAGGCGGCTTCCTTCAGGATCAGCTTGTCCAGCGTGAGATCCGCGACCGCCTTACGCAGTCTCGCGTTCTCGGTTTCCAGCTCTCTCAGGCGCTTCACCTGGTCGGCCTTCAACCCGCCGAACTCCTTGCGCCAGCGGTAGTACGTGACCTCCGTCACGCCGATCGAGCGGATCGCATCCGCTGTCGTCTGCCCTTGTGACACCAGCACGTCGACTTGGCGCAGCTTGGCCACGACCTCTTCAGGCTTGTGGATCTTCTTCGGCATCTGTCCGTCCTCGCGTTGGCTTAAAGCCATACTTCAGGGCGGATCACTTCAGTGGGGGCAGACCAGTCCTTGCGGCCCTGCTCGGCGGTGCGCTGCTGCCGCTTCGCCTCGAGCTGCGCCATCACCTCGTCCTTTTTTTTCAGCGACCGGTGGTAACCGGCAAACATCGACTTGATGAGCTGCTTCTGCTCGGGTGTCTTGGCCAGCTCCAGCAAACGCTGTTCACGGTCGCGCAAGGCGGCCCTGGTTTCGGCTGAGCGGCTGGCCGGCCGCGAAGGGTCACGCTTTTTCTGTTCCTGTTGCTGTCGATTGTTGAGCCCGGCTTCGCGTTCGCTGCGCAGCCGCTCGGCGCGCGCGAAGGACGCACGGCGTTTCGCTGCCTGGGCATCGTGCGGAGGACTGGCCATGGGAGGTTTGCTGCGAATTGAGGAATTGAGCCGACCTGCGCTCCAGCATCGCCAGGCAGGGGACTTCCCGCAAGTCATCACCCGCCGCCAACCTTGGGAAAGACTGCCAGTCTTGCCGGTGGGCGGATCGGCCTGCTACAGGCCAAGCTTATGGTTCGCCGCACCCCCAAGCCGTTCACCGTTGAAGTCCGCCGGAGCGGCCGCAAGCCGGCACCGGCTGCGGCCATGGCGATCGATCCGTTGTTGACGTCGGCGGCCGACGACCAGCCGCGCGTGTCGTGGCCCGGCCTCGATGAGCCGCCGCCGCCCGTCATGGCGGCGGAACCACAGGCGGAAGCGCCGCCAGCCATCCACGGCCGCATCCTGCCGGTCCTGGACGAGGCGGGTCCGCCCGAGCCACTGCCTGCAGCCGAACCGCCGCCGCGACCGCGCAAGCCGGCCAGGATCAAGCCTGCCGCCGTCGAAACGGCGCCGCCCGAGGCGGACGCCCTTTATCCGGCCGAACCTGCCGCCGCTCAGGCCGAAGACGAGCCGGCCGCGACGACGCCCGATGCCGACGCTGAGCCGGTCGACCTCGCCCTGAATGCCAAAGCGATCGCGGCCACGCTCCTGCAACTTCAGGGCAAAAAGCGCCTGCCGCGGGACGGCTTTAAGCGCGGCGAGCGCTGGAAGGCCCGCCTGCCGGCGGCGGCCCTCGGCAGCCTGAGGGCAGCGCGGCGACCGGCCAGTCGGTCCTGACGCGACCGGCAGCCCTCAAGGCTGCGCCTCGCCCTCTTCGCCACGCCCGATGAGGAAGTCGGCGGCCCGCTGGGCATGGCTGGCGGCGGTGAAGATCGCCCGCTTGTCGCCTTTCAGGACGCGGAGCCAGTTCTCGATGTAGCTGGCGTGATCCTCGCGCGGCTCCGGGGTCAGGTCGAGGCCGGCCGACAGGAAGGCCGATCCCAGTTCGGCGACCAGTTCCTCCATGGCATAGCCTTCATCGCCGAACCGCTTGCGTCCGAACGAGCGGTCGAGACGGCTTTCATGCCGGGTCCAGTGCGTCACCTCATGGGCCAAAACAGCATAGTAGCTGGCCGGGTCCCGGAAAGCCTCGGCGGGCGGCATCTGCACGTAATCGTCCGCGATCTGGTAAAAGGCGCGGTTGCCGCCATGCCGGATGTCCGCGCCCGTGGCGGCGAAGAGCCGTTCCGCCCGTTCGCTCCGCGCGAAGGCCTGCAGGGCCGGTTCCGTCGACAGGGGAAAGGCGTCGCCGAGCCCGTCGATCTGCTCCACGTTGAACACTGTGTAGGATTTGAGGAAGGGGATGCGGTGCTCCTGCTCCTCGCCGGACCCGCTATCGGTTTCGGTGCGGGTGAGGCTGGACGCGAACACGACCATGCTGCCCGTCTCGCCCTTGCGGACCTGCCCGCCCATGGCCTGCGCCTGTCTGTAGGTCAGCCAGCTCGGCGCCCGAAAACCCCGTTCCTGGGCCGCGCCCCACAGCATCAGGATATTGATCCCCCGGTAGGCCTCGCCATTGCCCCGCTTTGGCAACACGATGCGGCCCTCCATTTCTGTCCCGCTCCAGGGTTTGGTCCATGGGCGAACGCCCTGCTCGAGGCTCGCCACGATCCGGTCGGTGATGCTCTGGTAAAGGTCGGTTTTCATTGGTCTTTCCCCTTAATTGGCTAAAAGGTTGCGCATGCAACTTGACTAGCCCTCGCGGCAATGAGCGGGGGGAGGCCGTCAATGCCGGCCGGCGGGGAGGGGGATCACCCGGCCTGGCAGGGGAGCGAAGCGGACCGAAGGCCGGGGACACCCCGCCGGACGCGGCTTTAGCCGCTTGGCGATTGATGGCTGGGGACCGCAGGTCCCTCTTGGTCGTGTGGGACCGCCAGGTCCCATCTTCGCTACGAGCGACCGCAGGTCCCTGTTGCCGTGAGGGACCGCCAGGTGCCGATCCGAAGGAGCTGGCCGCTCACGCCCGCCAGGCTCTCGCGTCAGGCGATCGTCACCCGTATGGGCGGGGACCCCACTGCTGGGGGCTACGGCCCGCCAGGGCTAGAGCGCGATCCCGCAGGGAGACGCCCGCGACGGCGCCACACCTGCCGCCAAGCCAAGATTTACCCTCGACCGCCCGATCGGCTAGAATGGGGACATGCCACGCGCATCATCGCCCATACCGGTCTGAGCCGATGGCCCTGCAAGGCGATCTGTTCGACGACCAGGCCGACCCCGACGCGAGCCCCGGGACCGCACCATCGCGCCCGGGACGCCCGGCCAGGCGCACCGGCACGGCCCGTACCCCTGGCGTGACGCCGGAGAGCGCGGCCGCGCTGCTCGACGCCCATGACGATTACCGGGTGCTGCGCCGTCTGCAGCCCCGTGCTGCCGTTGGGCCCCGCCAACTGCAGCCGGGCGAACGCCTGACGGTCATCGTCGATACGGAGACGACTGGCCTCGACCACAAACGCCACGAGGTCATCGAGCTGGGCATGGTGGCCTTCGTCCACGATGCGGAAGGCCGGGTTCTCGACATCGTGGGCGAGTTCAGCGGCCTGCAGGAGTCCTCCGACCCGGTGCCGCCCGAGATCACCCGCCTGACCGGCATCACGGATGCGATGCTGGCGGGGCAGAGGATCGATCTGGAGGCGGTCGAGGCCTTCATCGCGGAGGCCGACCTGATCATCGCCCACAATGCCGGCTTCGACCGGCCGTTCTGCGAGCGGCTGGCGCGCGGCTTCGAGCCGAAGCCCTGGGCCTGCTCGGTCAAGGAAGTGCCCTGGGCCGAGTTTGGGTTCGAGGGCAGCAAGCTCGGCTATCTGGTTGGGCAGAGCGGCTGGTTTCACACGGGGCACCGCGCCACGGACGACTGCCACGCGCTGCTGGAGGTGCTGATGGCGCCCCTGACGAACCACGCCGGTTCGGCGCTCGGCCAGCTGCTGACGCGCTCGGACGCAGCCCGCATTCGCATCTGGGCGGAAGGCGCGCCGTTCGAACTGAAGGACCAGCTGAAAGTACGGGGCTACCGCTGGAGCAACGGCAGCGACGGCCGGCCGCGTTCCTGGTGGGTCGAGGTGGACGAGCCCCTGGCCGAGGCCGAGATCGCCTTTCTCGAAGGCGAGATCTACATGCGCCGCGTCCGGCCCCGGGCGCAGCGGATTACGGCCTGCGAGCGGTATAAAGCCTAGTTCAGGCATAGCAGCCAACGGTTGATAACGTCATGCTAGCTGATAGCTATCATTGGTCGGCAAGGCTGTCAGTGGCCTTTATTGAACCTAGGAAACACGGCGGCCGCGACAGAAATCAAATGGGCTTCGCCGTTGGAATTCGCTGGTTGTGCCTGGCCGCTCAAAGGATCAGGCCAGATCGTGCAGCCCGAGAGTGGGCACCATCCTGGCGTGAATCACGGCCAGGATGAGCACGCCGCCCCGTTCGACTTCTTCCCGATAGAGGATGACGTGGCCGCCATGTTCGTGGCGGCGAACGCCTGAACGGATGATATCGGCCTTCCTGCCGATCTGGGGGGCGTCAGCGAGCAGGCCGAAGCATGATCGCACGCCTTCGACGTAGCGTTCCGCCTGTTGCAGGCCGAATGTTTCGAGGGTGTAGAGGTAGATGTCGACCAGATCCTGATCGGCGCGCCGCGTGAGGCGATAGCTACTCATTCAGCAGTCCACGCTTGCGGGCCCGAGCCCGCGCGTCGGCAAAAACCTCGTCCAGGGTCCGGGGGCTGATGCCGCTCGCCTCGGCATCGTCGATCAGGCGACGCAGGGCGGTGAGCTTGTCTTTCTGCTCGCGGTCGCGGCGCACCAGGTCACGGACATAGTCGCTCGAACTGGCGTAGTCGCCGGTTTTGATCTGCGCCTCGATCCAGTCTTTCATCGGATCGGGCAGCGAAACGGTCATGGTGGCCATGGGCGTCCTCTCTGCTTCAGGATAACCGGCATAAGAATTATTCACAATATTTCATATCGCTCGGCGTTTTGCCGGATCATCGCTGACTTGCCCCCCTGCCGGCAGCCATGCCAGCCTGACCATTTACGTCTCAAGGACGGCGGCTGACCGGTCACTACCTGCAAACTGACAGATAGCTTGATGATAACAGTCAGCTATCATGTGCCCGCAAAACGGTGTTGGGCAGGGGCACGGTGGAGTCCACTCACAGCCGCGGCCGGCCGGCTCCGCCACCCTCGATCCAGCTCCGCCGGCCGGCCGCTATGACTGCAGCGCGGCGCGGGTGGGAGAGGCCGCAGGCTGGCGGGTCGGCCACAGGGCGAGGGGCAGCGCCGGCAGGCGCACGACCCCCGGCATGGCACCGGGGGCAGGCTGTCGCTTACAGGGACCGCAGGCCGTATTTGCGGGCATAGCGGCGGGTCACCTCGTCCGGGGTTTCGCCGGCCTCCTGATGCGCGGCAATCTCATCCGCGCTCAGGCCCATGTCATAGGTGTCGAGGTCGAAGGCCGCTTTGAGGGCGGCATCGAGGGCGGACCGGTAGTCCATGAAGGACGGCTCCGTCATGCCGCGTCCTCCAGCTCGAAGTCGGCGACCTTGCCGCAATAGCCGCAGGGCTTGCATTCCGCCCGGCTGTCCGGCTCGAACTCGTGGTCGCCACAGGTGGCCGCGTCAGCGTCGGTGCCGTCTTCCGTCACCCGGACCCGGAGGTTGGCCAGGATTTCGATGCCGTCATCGCGTCCGCAGTTCGGGCAGCATGTCGAGACAATTGCTCATGGCCCTACCTCCGCCCGGTTTTCTGGCGACGGAAGGCCGGTGCGATCGGCAGGTTGCGGGTCCGCCCGATGCTCAAGGCGACGTAGGCGGGGTTTTCGCCTGCCGCCCGGTGCGCCCGAATGGCCTTGGCGCTGAACCGCACCGTTGCGGCATCGACGGCGAAGTATTTGGACAGGACCGCCACGACCGCCTTGCGGTAGTCGCGAACGGGGTTTTTGGATTTCACGAGTGCTTCCATTGGCTTGTTTCCTTTGTTGCCTGAAGGGTTGCGCATGCAACCCTGCTAGGCCGAGCGCCAATGAGCGGGGGGAGGCGGTCAATGCCGGCCGGCGGGGAGGGGATCACCCTGGCTGCCAGGCCCGTCTTCGGGCCGAAGCCTGGGGACACCCCGCCGGACGCGCTCGCGCCTGGCGATTGACCGTCGGGGACCGCAGGTCCCTCTGGCTTGCTGCCTGCGCGTCAGCCGATCGTCACCCGCATGGGCGGAGACCTCTCGGCTCCGGCCCGCAGGGCTAGAGCGCGGCCCCGGGCCAAAGGCCTCACAGGGGCGACGCCACGATCTTTCAATCTTTGCGGCTTAGCACGGTGGAGCTGGTGCGCTGCTCGCGTTTCCCTGCGTCCCGGGAAGAGCAGCGCATCGGTTCTGTTAACGGGACTTAAGCCTCTCCCTGCTATCCTGACCGGATGAGACCAGCTCCGCCGCATAAGCGTCGCGCGCGTCAGGGTCCGCCCCTCGATCCGGTGGAGGCGTTGCGTCTCTATGCGATCCAGCTGCACGACCAGGGCGACGGTCACGGGGTCGATTGGGCCAAGGTGGCGGAAACCTGCTGCAAGGTCGCCTTCCGCTGCCTGCGGGAACTGCCGCCCGACGACCGGGACCTGCACAGCGTCGCGCGTCGCGCCCATGACGCGGCATACAGCCTGATGACGGCGACGTCCGACAGCGGAGCCCCCTATACGATCATCCGGTCAAGCCAAGCGGATGCCCATGGCAGGCCGGTCCTGCCTTTGCCAGGCCAGGCCCCGAAATCATGAGGATCGCCCGGAACCAAACATCCGACCTGCCGGTTTAACCTTGTTCAACGACGGGTAGAGTGCTGTGTGTGTTGTCCTAGTCGTCGAAGATGAGCCGATGCTCCGCATGCTCGCGGTCGAGATGCTGGAGGATGCGGGCCATAGCGTGGTGGAGTTCGGCACCGCGGCCCAGGCGATCGCCTATTGCGACGAGCCCGATCACGAGATCGGCGTGGTCCTGACCGATATTAACATGCCGGGCGATTTGGACGGGCTCGACGTTGCCCGCCATGTCCGCGCCACGCGACCGGAAACGGCCATTGTCGTCACCTCGGGGCGTTACAACGCGATGCCGTGTGACATCAGGCCGGCCGTGACCTTCCTCTCGAAGCCCTGGACCAGCGACCGGCTGCTGGGCGCGATCGGCGACTGCTAAGGCTTATCGCCTGACCAAAGGGTCGTGTTCCCCTTTGGCATGCCGGAAAATGACTCGGCCGCGATCCCACAGCTCGACCGCGCCATTATGGTCGATCGTGGCTGTCTGCCGGATCGCCTCGTCATCGGTCAGGGCGAGCACATCGACCTTGCTGGCGACCTTGCCGGTGTCCCCGATCAGATAGGCCCGGTAGGCCGAGCCGGTGCCGGCGGAATGATCTGGCATCTGGTTCATCACGATCTCCCCACCTGCTACCCTGGCGGTTGCCTGAGGCTGACTCTGCGGCCCGGCCCGCCTGTTGAAAGTCACCCTGCGGTCACGGTCAAGCCAGATCGGCTGAAACCGCCGCGACATTTCAAACTTGTCATTCGTTCTTGTTTTGTTCAGTATCTGTAACATGAACTGAAGGCAAGGGGAGAAGCGGCATGCGGGCGTCGTATCGGCACAGCCGGAAGGGGATCGGGGGACGGCCACGCGGCGCACCCACCACGGTGGTGCGTCTGCCGCTCCCGGTGGCGGCGATCGCCAAACGCCTGGCGGACGGGTCCTTGCGGGCCGGGGACCTCGCCAGCATCTTCAGCGTCGAGGCGTACCGCGCGGCGACCGTTCCCCTGGTGATGTCGCCGGCCTCATGCGGCTTTCCCAGCCCGGCCGACGACTACCTGGACCGCCCGCTCGATTTCAACGAGCTGCTGATCTCGAACCCGTCCGCCACCTTCGCGGTCAAGATCGCGGGCGAGAGCATGAAGGATGCCGGCATCTTTCCGGGCGACCTGGCGATCGTCGATCGCTCGGTGTCGGCCTGGAATGGCTGCGTGGTGCTGGCCCTGCTGCATGGCGAGTTCACCATCAAGCGGTATCGCAAGACGGTGGACGGCATCGTCCTCCACCCGGAAAACAAGGCCTTCCGCGATATAATCGTGGGCGAGGATTCCGGCTTCGAGGTCTGGGGCGTGGTCCGCAACACCATCCGCATGCTGTAGGGGTGACGACCCTGGCGGGCGCAGCCCCGATCGCTCTGGTCGATTGCAACAATTTCTACGCGAGCTGCGAGCGGCTGTTCCAGCCCAAGCTGCGCGGCCAGCCCGTGGTGGTGCTGTCCAACAACGACGGGTGCGTGATTGCCCGCTCGAACGAGGCCAAGGCCCTCGGTATCGAGATAGGGGAGCCGTGGCACATCTGCCGGGAGCGGGTGAACACGCAGGGCGTCATCGTCCGGTCGAGCAATTATACCCTCTATGGCGACATGAGCGCGCGCGTGATGCGGGTCTTGGGCGACTTCACGCCCGACCTGGAAATCTATTCGATCGACGAGGCCTTCCTCGGCCTGGCCGGGTTCGAGAGCCGGCTCGAGTCCCATGGCCGGGCCATGCGGGCGACGGTGCTGCAATGGACCGGCATCCCGGTGTCGGTCGGCATCGGCCCGACCAAGACCCTCGCCAAGCTGGCCAACCGGTTGGCGAAGAAGACGCCCGAGAGCGGCGGCGTCATGATCCTGCTGACGGCCGAAGAGCAGGAAGCCGCGCTCGACCGCATCGAGCTGACCGACCTGTGGGGCGTGGCGCACCGCATGGCGGACCGGCTCAAGGCTATCGGCATCATGACCCCGAACGATCTGCGCCGCGCGGACGCCAAGTTCGTGCGGATGCACACGAGCGTCGTCATGGAGCGGATGGTTTGGGAGTTGCAGGGCATCCCCTGCATCAGCCTGGAGGAAGCCCCGCCCGACCGGAAAATGATCATCGCCTCGCGCTCCTTCGGCAAGCGCGTCACGACGCGGCACGAGATGGAGCAGGCGGTCACGACCTATGCGACCAGGGCGGCCGAGAAGCTGCGCCGCCAGGGCCTCGCCTGTGGCCGCCTGGCGGTGTTCGTCAAGACGGACGAGCATCGGCCACGCGATCCGCAATATGCCGCCGAACGGGCCTATAGGCTGCCCGTGGCAACGGCCGACACCGGCAGGCTGAACCGGGCCGCACTGATCGCGCTCGATGCGCTCTGGCGGCCTGGGTTCTCGTACAAGAAAGCGGGCGTCACCCTGATCGACCTCGGCCCGGCTGGCCGGGTTCAGGGGAGCCTGTTTGACCGTCATGACGACGCGCGGTCACTCGCCCGGATGCAGGCCCTCGATGCGCTCAACGCCAGGTTTGGGCGGGGGACCGTCACCTTCGCCAGCATGGGCCGGAAACCGGGCTGGAAACTGCGGACGGAGTTCATCTCGGGGCGCTACACGACCGCTTGGGAGGATCTGCTGAAGGTGTAAGTTCAAGCTACACAGATGGGGAGGGCTGCCCATGATCGACATCGAGGCCGAGGCCCTTGCGATCGTTCATGGCCAAGGCGAGGCCTGGTCGGCGGCGGTCGAGAAGCTGGAGCAAGCCTGGACCGCCGACGACCCTGCCGCAATAGCCGCATGGCAGGCGGTGTTCTCCCGCTATGTGGACCTGGCCTACAAGCTGAACCTCGATAAGGACGGCTTTTACGACTACCAGATTTATAAGGATTCAGTCGAACTGGCCGGCGGTTACGACCCCCGGCCTGAACCGCCAATGACGAAAGCGGAGCAGGCCGCGTTAAAGGCGGAGGAAGCGGCCTTCCAGGCCGAATGCGACGCCGGCCTTCACCAGCCGCCGGTTCATCATCCGACCCTGGACGATGATATTCCCTTCTAGGCGTCCACGAACGGAAGCCAAGGTCGCGGCATAGGCGGCTGTGATGCCGAACCGCTTCCATGGCAAAGCCGTCCCTTCATGGCGAGCAGGCTAGGAATTTCCAGCTGGATGAAAACAGCCTTTGTTTCTAGATTTCATGTATATTTCGGCATGAAGAATTTATTGGCGATGTTGTTCTGCCTCTTGCCGCTGACGGCACAGGCGTTTCCTGCCGTAGTCACCAAGATCGCAGATGGCGACACCTTCACGGTCATGGCCGATGGCCAGAAACAACGCATCCGCGTCTTCGGCATTGACGCGCCGGAACACGATCAACCTTTCGGGTCCAAGGCTAAGGCCGACCTGTCGGCCCTGATCCTCGGTAAGACCGTCGAGGTCGAGCCGCCGCCCGGTCATCGCAGTTTCCCGAAGAGCTATGACCGGATCGTCGCCATGGTGCGGACAGGGCAGGGGACCGATATCGGCTGGACCATGCTGACCCTGGGCGACGCTTGGGCCTATGACGAATTTCATCCGCCCCGGTCCTACGACGAGGCCATGACGCAGGCGGCCTCGATCCACCAGGGCCTATGGAGCCAGGCCGATCCGACCGCCCCCTGGGACTGGCGGCACCGCAAGCCGCACTACCGCCGACACTGACTGCCGGAACTGCCGCCAGACGCCTTCCGTTAGTCAGGCTTCAACAACGAAGGGAGGTGATCCGATGTCTACAGCGACAGACGATAAGGCGAGCGGCATGGCCAACAAGGCGGCCGGTTCCATCAAGCAGGGGATCGGCAACGCGGTCGGCGACTCGAAGCTGCAAACCGAAGGAGCAGGCCAGAAGGCCAAGGGGTCGGTGCAGGAAGCCATGGGCGACGCGAAACAGGCGCTCAAGGATGGCCTGAACCACCTCGCCGACAAGGCGAATAAGACCCTCTAGGAGCGGC
Source organism: Lichenihabitans sp. Uapishka_5 (assembly GCF_033947565.1). Taxonomy (NCBI): domain Bacteria; kingdom Pseudomonadati; phylum Pseudomonadota; class Alphaproteobacteria; order Hyphomicrobiales; family Lichenihabitantaceae; genus Lichenihabitans; species Lichenihabitans sp. Uapishka_5. The sequence goes on along the minus strand of NZ_JARPVX010000026.1, from coordinate 19,303 downwards.
TGGAAACAGCCACTGGCTTTAAAGCGCGCGCCCCGGCCGTCAATCGACGGCCGGGGCGTTGTCGTTGCTGATGCGGGCCTTCACTAGGTGCAGCGTCCGGCCCTTGACCGTCTCGACGGACATCACGGCCAGATGCTCGATGATGAGGGCCGGCGGGATTTCGAGGTCGAGCAGCGTGTCGATCGTCGCCTGGATGGCTGCGCGGCGGGCCTGACGCTGCGTCTTCTCGTCGATTGGCTGGCTCATGCCGCGACCACGCCCCTAAGGGATGCCCGCACGGCCGCGGCCTCCGGGTCGATCGCGTCGAGGTCCTTCTCGGCCGAACGGTTCATGGCCTTGTGCATCGGCCGGACGTGAAACCGGTCGAGCGGCAGCAGCATGGACGGATCGGGCTGCACGGCCTGGGAAAGGTCGAGCCATTGCGTGATCCGGTCGTCATCCAGCACGAGCGGCATCCGGTCATGGTAGGGGCGGATGAAGTCGTTCGGCTCCTCGGTGACGATCAGGAAGGACGGACGGGCGTCACCCTTGTGGTCGGCGTCCTGCCAGATGCCGGCCAGCCCCAACAATGCTCTGCAAGACACGTTTGAGCATTTGCTGCCAGAGAGCATTGGCGGGCGTAAAGGCGTCAGAGGGTTCATCCACCGAGGCTGCAACAGCGCGGCCGGGCACGCCTGGGATGCAGTGCTTGCTAAACAGCTGCAACCATTGTGCCTGATGTTCGATATCGCGCGGCAACGGGGAGCGATCAGGGTCATGGCCGGCTCCGGGGTGAGCGGCTGACAGGATCACGCGACCCTGGCTTCGGCGTCAATTGCGGTCGGTAGCGAGCGATCAGCCATAATGGCCGTGTTCACTTCACCGGCTGCGTAATCATCTCTTCGATGCGATTAGCTATGATATCGACCGCGAATGGCTTGGTGATGACCGACATGCCCGGATCGAGATGGCCGTTACCGATCACGGCGTTCTCGGCATAGCCGGTCATGAACAGCACCTTGAGGCCGGGCCGCAGCGACCTGGCCGCGTCCGCGATCTGGCGGCCGTTCATGCCGCCTGGCAGGCCGACATCGGTCACGAGAAGGTCGATGCGCGCCTTGGAATGCAGGACCTTGAGAGCTGATGGCCCGTCTTCGGCTTCGACCACCTCATAGCGCAATTCCCCAAGCACTTCGGCAACCAGCATGCGGACGCCCGGTTCGTCGTCCACCACCAGAACCGTCTGGCCCTGCTCAGCCGGTTCCGGGGGACGGATCGAGAGCTCGTCCGTTTCCACCTCGTCACCGTAATGGCGGGGCAGGTAGATGGTGATGCTCGTGCCTGTCCCGGCTTCCGAATAGATGCGGACCTGACCGCCCGACTGGCGGGCGAAGCCGTAGGTCATAGACAGGCCAAGGCCCGTGCCCTGGCCGATCGGCTTGGTGGTAAAGAACGGATCGAACGCCTTGGCGATAACCTCAGGCGGCATCCCGCATCCAGTGTCTGTGACCGCCAGGGAGACATACTGGCCGGGTGGCACGTCGCGTTCCTTTGCGGCCCGCTCGTCGAGCCAACGGTTCGCGGTTTCGATGGTCAAGCGGCCGCCATCCGGCATGGCGTCGCGGGAATTGATGCAGAGATTGAGCAACGCGTTGTCGAGCTGGTGCGGATCGACCAGCGTGGTCCATAATCCGGCCGCGCCCGCCACCTCGACCTCGATCGACGGTCCGACGGTGCGGCGGATCAGCTCGTCCATGCTGGCGATCAGCTGGTTGATGCCGGTCGGCTTAGGATCGAGCGTCTGCCGGCGTGAGAAGGCGAGCAGGCGATGCGTCAATGCGGTCGCGCGCTTGGCCGCGGCCTGGGCCGACATGGCAAAGCGGCTGAGTTCTGAGATCCTGCCTTGCGTGATGCGTCGTTCGAGCAGTTCGAGGCTACCGGTGATGACGGCCAGCAAATTGTTGAAGTCGTGCGCCAAGCCGCCGGTCAGCTGACCGACCGCCTCCATCTTCTGCGACTGCCGCAGCGCTTCCTGCATCGTGGCCAGCTCGGCTTCCGCGCGTAGGCGGTCCATGATGTCCTTGGCATGGTGGAACGCGCCGACAAGGCGGCCCTCTGGATCGCGCAGGGGAAAATACGTCACTTGCCAATACGGTTTGGCGAGGTCGGGATCGCCGAATTCCTCGGTAACCGTGTAGGACTCGCCCGCAAGCGCCCGAGCCATGAAACCCCGCATGATGGGCGCCTGCTCGGGCGGGAAAAGGTCGGGAAACACTTCGCCAACCTGGACGCGATGCCCGAAAATGCGGAAAAACTCGTCGCTGTGGGCTTGGTTGAAAGCCGTCAGGCGATAGTCCGTGTCGAACACGCAGATCGGGTCTTTGTTGGCCTGGACGACGTCGCCGAAGAGCTTGAGGCGCAATGCCTGGTCGGCCAGGACGGCAGCTTGGACCTTTTCGTCCGTAACATCCCGCGCGGTCGCATAGATTTTGTTGTCGGCCATGACGGCCGTCCATGACAGATCGCGATAGTCGCCCGCCTTGGTGCGGAAGCGGTTTTCGAAATTGACGGTGGAATGTCCTTGCGCCAGCAGTGCAGCCTCGGCGCGCGATCTGGCTCGATCGTCCGGATGCTCTATCCATTCGGAGGTTCGTCCGACCAGCTCATCCGCTGACCAGCCGAGTACGCGGGTCCAGGCCGGGTTGACGCTCAACCAGCTACCCTCGGGCTCGGCGACCACGAGCATGTCGCGGCTGACCTGCCAGATGCGGTTGCGCTCTTCCGTCCGCTCGGCGACCTGCTGTTCGAGCGTCGCATTCAGCTCGCGTAGGCTGGCTTCGGCCGCATCGCGCCGTTGCCCGGCCAGCACGCCGGCGGTCGTGTCGATCGCAATATCGAGGAAACCGACAACGGCCTCACCCTCCCGCAGCGCGCTATAGGCAAACGTCCAATAGGTGTCCTCGGCGTAGCCCTTGCGCGTCATGACGAGGTGCATGTCGGTCTGGTGCACCTCTTCGCCGGCCATGGCGCGTCGGATCAGCGGGTCAATATCGGCCCAAACGTCATGCCAAACCTCCTTGATCGGCTGGCCGAGGGCGGCCGAATGGCGCGCCGCCAGGAAATCGATATAGGCCTCGTTGTAGATGAACGTCAGTTCCGGCCCCCAGCCCGCACACATGGCGAACGGGGAAGCCATCATCATTTCATAGATGGCCGTAAGGGAAGCCGACCAGATCTCGCGTGGCCCCAAGGGCGTCGCTGACCAGTCGAAGTCGCGGATGGACGCGCCGTGCGGACCTCTCCCGAACTGAACAACTCCGGTGTCGTTCATGCGCTCAGCGGCCCTTGTGTCCCAGACTGCGCTTTTGCGGCTTGGCGCGCCGCCCGATGGTCTTGGAAATCCAACTCTCGTTCGTCGAGCAACCGGAGCGCCGCGCGGACCACTTCGCTGAAGTTGCCGTATCGCCCCGAAGCCAGCATGCGTTCAACGACCGCATGGAGCTCGGCGCTCAACGAGATCGAGACATTCTTGCGCTGAGACATGATCAACAGTTATAACGATAACAATAGATACGACAAGTCTGCTCTATAACGCGACGCTTAGGCTGACGCATCAGCCATGATGGAGCGGTAGCGTACCTTCACAAAGGGTCATCGCTTGGCCTTGAGACATGAGATGCAAATCGCATTGATCCTTCGACGCCTAGCAGGGTTGCCCTTATACGCTGAATGACGGGATTTCAGGATGCCGAACGAAGAACCAAACTCGACGGCGCCCACCGAACAAAAGCGTGAAGGCGACAGACGCCTGCCCGCCTTCATCTCTCAGAATATCAAGCCGATCGTCGTCGAATGGGAGGAGTTCGCGCGGACGTTGACCCCGACATCCGATGGCATGACCCCTTTGGCGTTGCGGGACCATATCCGCCAAATCCTGCAATTCATCGTCGCCGACATTCAGTCGGATCAGACGCCGAAGGAAGAGACGATCAAGTCCAAGGGGAAAAAAGTTCGCACCAAGACCAGCACGGCTGCGGAGGTCCACGCCGCACTGCGCCTCTCGGGCGGATTCAACATCGGCCAGATGGTTTCCGAGTACCGCGCCTTGCGAGCCAGCGTAATCAAGCTCTGGAGGAGAACAATCCCGCTCATGGATGAGAAGGACTTCGATGACCTGACGAGGTTCAACGAGGCAATCGACCAAGCCATGACGGAGTCGGTGACCTACTATACCGACGAGGTGCTGAGGTCGAAGGATCTGTTCATCGGCATCCTTGGGCATGACCTGCGCAGCCCAGTGCAGGCAATCACATTGTCAGCCGAACTTATGCCGCGCTTGGGATCGCTCAATGAACGACAGGAGATGCTCGCAGGAGGCATGTTCGACTCCGCCCGACGTATCGGCGGCCTGATCGACAACCTCATGGATGTTACCCGCGCGCGGTTCGGCGGTTCGCTCCCGATCGTCCGATCCGCCATGAACTTCGGCTACGTCGCCCATCAGCTTGTTGACGAAATGCGGGCGGCGCATCCGTTGCGGACGATCAAGCTCGATGTGCCGCCCGGAGACCTCGAAGGGGAGTGGGACAAAGCCCGTATTGGGCAGGTGTTTTCGAACCTGCTCGGCAACGCTATCCAGTATGGCTTCAAGGACGGCTCGATCGATGTCGGCGTCACATGCGACGGTGACGCAGTCACGTTGATGATCAACAACCAAGGCGTGCCAATCCCGCCGGAGAAGATCGGAACGATCTTCAATCCCTTGACCCGCGCACCGGCGACGACCGACCAGCACGCTTCCATGAATTTAGGGCTGGGCCTCTACATCACCCATGAGATTGTCGTAGCCCACAACGGTACGATCCAGGTCAGCTCGTCAGAACAGCAAGGCACCACCTTCACCGTGCGGTTTCCCAGGTTCAACTCCGAACCGGCATTGGACCCGGTGTGAGAAAAGATCGCTGACCGCCGGGGCAGGCCTGATGCTCGCCTCCGTGAGGCTGCTGGTGCTCAATGACCAACAGTTCGCTGGTGCATCACTCAAGATTGATGAACCAGCCGGACGGCTGCGCTATTATACCAACGTGCACTGATCAGAACGCATGGGCCCAGTCGCGCAATCCGATGGACATGATGATCCAGGGCTGGTCGATGAGCTTGTTCCAGGCCTCGCAGCATCGGCCGACGATGTCGTCGTAGTCGGCGAAGATGCGGTTTGACAGCCAGTTGTCGCGCATGAACTGCCAGATGTTCTCCTGCGGATTGAGCTCGGGGGCTCGCGGGGGCAAGAAGAGCAGCGTGATGTTGTCGGGCACGGTGAGCTTAGGGGTCGCGTGCCACCCGGCTTGGTCGAGGATGAGGATCGCGTGAGCGCCCGGATCGACGGTGGTAGAGATCTCGGCCAGGTGCCGGTTCATCGCGCCTGTGTCGCAGTAGGGCAGGACGAGGCCGGCGCCCTTGCCCTTCTTTGGGCAGATCGCTCCAAAGATGTACGCCCACATGGTGCGCTGATCCTGGGGCGCCGACGGCCGCGTTCCCCGGCGAGCCCATCGCCGCGTGATCTTGTTCTTCTGCCCTATACGAGCTTCGTCCTGCCACCAGATCTCGATCTCGGTCCCGCGCGGGAGCTTGGCCTGGATGGCCACCAGCTCGGCTGGGAAGCCTTTTTAAAAGCGTCTACCTTGAGTTCGTTCTGGGCATGATGGCGCGGGCGGGCCGACAGCTTGGCAAAGCCAAGCGCCTTCAACTCGCGTCCTACCGTCGTCTCGTCGAGCGAGATGCCGTATTCCCCGAAGATCCAGGCTACGAGGTCCTTGCGCCGCCAGCGCACCACGCCGTGGATCGCCGGGATTGGGCCGCTTTCCACCATCCGGGCCAGGGCTTGCCGCTCCATCTCGCCCAGCTTCGGCCGGCTACCCGGGGCGCGGCCACTGATGAGCCCGTCCGGACCGCGTGCATTGAACCGCACCACCCAGTCGCGCACGATTTGAAGCGTGACGTGGCCAACCATCGCCGCTTCGTTGCGCGTCCCGCCGTCATAGATCGCCGCCAGTGCCAAAAGCCGACGCGCCTGATCCGCATCCTTCGTGGCCCGCGCCGTAAGCGTGAGCAGATGGCCGCGGCGGGCTACGCGGCTTGAGCCTGAGGCGGTCGGCTGGCGGTCCAAGTCCAGGGGAGCAGGTCGTCGAGCCGGCTCATGGGATGGTCGGCGATGCGACCGATGACGTCGGTCAGCCAAGCCTGAGGGTCGACGCCGTTCAGGCGGGCCGTGCTGATCAAGGTGTAGAAGGTCGCGGCGCGGCGGCCGCCCTCGTCGGAACCGGCGAACAGATAGTTTTTCCGGCCCAAGGTGAGCGGCCTGATAGCCCGTTCCGCGGCGTTGTTCGAGGGTTCGAGACTTCCGTCACCAACGAAGCGCGTCAGCGCCGGCCATCGTGACGTCGCATAGCGGATCGCCTTGGCGAAGGGGCTCTTGCCGCTGATCCTGGTCAGCGTCGCTTCCAGGTGAACCTTCAGCGTGTCCAGGATCGGAGTGGACCGCTCGGCACGTGCGCGCTGCCGCTCGGCTGGCGGCCGACCACGGATGATGGTCTCGACCGCGAACAGGTCGCCGATCAGCGCCAGGGCGCGCTCGGCGGCGGGAGATGCCGTCGTGACATGGACGTCGTAGATCTTGCGTCGCGCATGGCTCCAGCACGCCACCTCGATCAGTGACGCCGGCGCGCCGGTCAGCGGATCGGGTTCGTAGAGCTTGCCGAAGCCCGTGTAACCGTCGGCATGCAGGTGGCCGCGGCAGCCCTTTAGCAGCGCATGCGCATGCTGGGCCGTTCGGTCCGGCGAGTAGAGGTAGACGGCCGCCCGCGGCGCCATGGAGCCGAAGCCCCGCTCGTCGCGCACCGCGACCCATAGGCGGCCGGTCTTCGTCTTGCCGCGCCCAGGATCGAGCACCGGGACCGTGGTGTCGTCCGCGTGGATCGCAGGGCCGGCGCGCACATGTCGGCCGATGCGTTCGGCCAAGGGCGCGAGCAGCGCCGCAACGTGGCCCATCCAGCCCGCCATTACCGACCGATCGATGGTGACGCCTTCGCGGCCGTAGATCTCGGATTGACGGTACAGGGGAAGGTGATCGCAGAACTTCGACACAACCACGTGCGCCAGGAGCCCCGGACCAGGCCGCCCCTTTTCAATCGGCAGGCTTGGCATCGGTGCCTGCAGGATCGTTTCGCAGGCGCGGCAGGTCATCTTCGGGCGGATGTGCAGGATGCGGCGGAAGCGGGCGGGCACGTATTCCAGCACCTCGCGCTCGTCCGCGCCAATGCGGCCGAACGCGGTGCCGCCGCAGTTCGGGCAGACGCAAGGCGCCTCGTGCATAATCGTTTCGGTCGGCAGGTGGGACGGCAAGGGCATGCGCACGGACGGCTTGCGCTCGACCGCAACAAGCACAGGCGCTGCCGATCGAGCCATCCTGGCCTGCGCCTCGGCCGCGCTCTCCTCGATGTCGCCAATCAACAGTTCGAGTTGCTCGACCTGCGCGTCGAGCTTCTCCGACGAGCGGCCGAAGCGCGCCCGCCGCAGCAGGGCGAGCTGGTGCTTCAGCTTCTCGACCAGCAGGGTCTGGGCCTGGACAGTGGCTTCGAGCACCACGAGATCATGCTGCAACCCGCTCGCGAACCGGCGGAGCGCGGCAGGGTCGTCGGGCAGATCGGTGGTAATGCGCGACATGGCCCGAGACTATCACACGGGTCTGGACCGCAAAGGAAAATGGCGCCGATCTCAGGCCAGGGCGGGTGCCGCGACCTCAGCGGGCGCCACCGTGCGCCGCCAGTCGATCCCTTCGACCAACAAGGCGGCTTGCGCGGCCGTGAGACGAAGGCCGCCCTCCACGATCGGCGGCCACACGAACCGTCCCCGCTCCAATCTTTTTGCGAAAAGGCACAGCCCGGACCCATCCCAGGCCAGGATCTTCAGGTAGTCACCGCGGCGGCTCCGGAAGATGAACACGGCGCCAGAATACGGGTCGGCGCGCAGCACCTGCGCCACATCGGCCGCCAGCCCGTCGAAGCCGCGGCGCATGTCGACCGGCTTGCAGGCGAGATAGACCTTCAGCCCCGGCGCGATCGTCAGCATCAGAGACCGACCAAGGTCGACAGGATGCCCCGCAAAGCCTCGGGAGCGATGTCGCTATCAAGCGATAACCGGACGCCGTTCGGGAGTGCGATTTCCATCGCACCCTGCGGGCGGCCTCGACCAGGCTGTTGTGTCAGCGACGCCGGGCGCCTGGCCTTCTTGTGCAGCTGCGGCAACAGGGTCGGAGCCGGTGCCGACGGGTCGACGATCTCCACCGGAACGAACACCGGCACCCGGCCAGCTATCGTGCCTTCCTTCCCGAGGCGAAGACCCCGACGCCGATCAAGTAAGCCCTGGCGCGAGCGGCTGATCCACTTAAACAGAAGATTCGCGTTGACCCCATGCTGCAAGGCAACCGCCGCAACCGACGCGTTCGGCGCCATTGCTTCAGCAACAATCCGTTGTCGCTCCTCAGCAGGCCAAACGCGTCGCTTCCCGCTGCTCGCTTCCATTAGGTGTCCACCTCGACATCAGGTGGACACCTATCCCAGGCCAAACCAAAACACGGTAGGCGGCCGTCCAGTCACGCTTACCCCGCGCCAGCCCACGAAGCCTCAAGCCGTCGAAATCATCGCGAAGGGGGATGGGCGTCGCCATGGCAATCTCCGTTGCCATGATGATTCAGACTTCAGGCCGCCTGAAAACCCCAGGAGTCACGCTCGCCACTCGCTGGTATTAGTGCCTGCGCATGCGGGGCGTAAGCAATCTGTCAATGTGTTGCTCGCGCTCGTGAAGCATCTGACAGTCTTAGCAGGAGCGCTTTCAGGTTTCGCGGACTTCTTCGGCCTTTGTCAAGGCATCGTTGAGCCTGCCTAATGTAAATGGCTTAGAGATGACCGGAACGCCAGGATATTCCAACTCGACGCCGCTGTAGCCGTAGCCGGTCGCGAACACGAACGGGATGCCGCGATCGACAAGCACGGCCGCGATTGGGAAAGATCTCGCACCATTGAGGTTCACGTCGAGGACGGCGAAGTCGATCGTCTCGCTCTGCGCCAGGCGTAGCCCATCGCTCAGGCGATAGGCCGGTCCAACCACGCGGTAACCCATCTCGACGAGCATGTCCTCGACGAGCATGGCGACCATCATCTCGTCTTCGACGACGAGCACTCGGTACGCGTCTGTCACGCCTGGATGATCTCCGTTTCGAATGGGTAGGGGGCGTGGATCGTGCAGACGAGCCCATCGGGTCGAAAGTCGAGCGTGGCATCTCCGGCGAGTTCACCCGCGAGCCCGCGTTCGATGAGGCGCGATCCGAAGCCTTTGCGGGCCGGGCCCATGACATAAGGGCCGGCACGCTCCGTCCAACACAAGCTCAACCGGTCTCCCGCTTCCGACTTCTCCAGGGACCAGTCGACGTCGACCTTGCCTGTCGACACAGACAACGCGCCATATTTGGCAGCGTTTGTCGCAAGTTCGTGGAAGGCCATCGACAAAGCCACGGCCGTTTTTGGTGTCAGGCGGATCGGTGGCCCGGAAAGCCGGAAACGGCTGTTCCCGCCGGCAGCCTGATGAATAATCGCGGCCTTTGTGATGACGGCGTCCAGCTCGGCGCCATCCCAGCTTTCGGCCGTCAGGACGTCGTGCGCATCGGCGAGAGCCATCAGCCGTGCCATGAATGCTTCCCGGATCTGCGGCGTGATGTCCTCGTCGCGAAGGGTCTGCATCGCGATCGACTGGATGATTGCCAGCGTGTTTTTAACGCGGTGGTTCAGCTCATTGATCAGCAACTGCTGGTGGCGCCTGGCCTCCTGGTTTTCTGCAAGCGACTTCCTGAGCGCCACGCGGTCATCCCGTTCCTGACGCAGCAGGATCACCTCGTCGTAAAGCCGTTGCCCGACCTCAGTCCGGGCTGCGTCCTTGGTGTCCAGCATGAGTGAGGCGAGTTCCTCATGCAGCCGCATGAGTTCCTCCATATCTTCCTCGAACACGATGTCGGGGTGGGTTTCCGTCCAGTAGTGAGCCGTCCGGATGAAGGCCAGGAAAGCCGTCAGGAATTCGAGTGTCTGAGCACCGAGCGCAGCCCGCAGGGCACCGCGTGCACGCTCCGAAGCCGTCGGATGCAGGAAGACGATGCTGGCGGCCGCAAAGATGTCGAACTCCTCCTGGGTGCCCGCTTCCGGCACGCCGAAAGGCGAGTTGCGGGCTTCGAGGCGAAGCAGGATGGCGTCCAGGGTCCCGGCGTCCGGCACGCCAGGCTTCCGCAGCAGCTCGACGACGTCGTCTACGGTCTGCGGGTGTGCTTTGGGATCACCGGCGGGCTGACCGTTGCCGACGAGGAACCCGACGTGTCGGACGATGCAGTACCGCACCTCACAGAAGCGCGAGACGTGGACGAACAGCCTTTCTTTGAAGAGGGAAGGCAGCGGGTTGAAAATGTAGGCCGACTTGGCGAAGCCCCAGAGCTCGGCGATCAGGCCAGGCGCCTCTGAAGCGCTCTGGAAGAAATTTGGCACAAGCCCAAAACGACCGGCTACTTCGGCGTTGAAAGCCGCCTTCGTGGCGGCGCTGGCATCAGCTTCGTGCAGTGTCATCAACTTCCTTCCTGGCGTTTTGCCAAGCCCGTACTGGGGAGAGGGGCCTGCGTCACTCGATCATGCACGTTCGCTACCCGACGTTCGATCTAACTTAGATTGCCGTGCGCCTGCGGCCACCCTCGAAGCGTCATCACTGGGAAAAACCCACCGTCGGCTGTTGCTAAGCGGCGCTTACCGTTGACCAAATCAAGATTGGTGCGGAGCACAGATAGCCTGGGTTGCATACAATCATTCGCTCAAAGAGGAACGATTTGAGCAGTATGGCGCCATGGATCAGGCGAGAAGCGGCATTCGGAACGTGAAACGGGTTGCTTCGTGGGTGGAGTCTACCCCGAGAGTCCCCCCATGCGCCTTAGCGATTTCGGACGCGATATGCAGACCGAGGCCGAGGCCTTGCAGGCTGCTTCGGACCTCGCCCCGGAAAAATGGGTGGAACAGCCGCTCCATGGCCTGAGGCGGAATAGGCTCGCCCGCATTGGCGATCCAGATCGTCAATACCCCGTCGCTCTGATCGGCATGAACTTGGACGGGCTGTCCGGCCTCCCCATGAGTCAGGGCGTTGCCAAGCAGGTTGGATACAAGCTGGCCGATCCGCGAGGGATCGCATCTGATCGGCGCGGGCAGATCGAAATCGGTTTCGATGGCGCGGCCGCTGTTGCCGAGGCGCAGTTCAGACACGACCTGTTCGAGGATCGGTGTCAGAGCGACGTCGATCCGGAGATCGAGCGGGATGCCCGCGCCGAGACGGCCGCGCGCAAAATCCAGCACGTTGTCGATGAGCGTTCCCATTCGAAAGACGCTGCCTTCGAGCATATCGAGGATGAGCGCTCGACGTTCGGGCGTCACGTCCCGCTTCAGGAGGTTCAGGCCACCCCCGATCGAGGCGAGAGGATTGCGCAGATCATGGCCGAGGACGGCTATGAACTCCTCGCGCAACTGGGCGATTTCGCGCTCGCTCTCCAGTAGGGTTTGTGTTCGGGCTTCGGCCACCTTGGCAGCGGCACGCGCTTCCAGAAGCTCCTGCTCGTAGCGCCTTCGATCGAGCGCCTTGGTCAGCGCGAGCCGAATGATCGGAAGCCTGTCGGTATCGTTTTGTTGCAGCTGTGCATGAGCGAAGACAGGAAGGACGTGACCATCGGCGGTCCGCAGTTCGAGTGCCATTTCGCTAAACCCGCCCTGCATCCTCAGCAGCGGGGCCACATTGGTTTCGTAAAATATGCGCGTGCCGACGGTGAGCAGGCTCGCGAAACGTCTGCCGAGAAGGTCTGTCTTTGCGTAACCGCTCCAGCTTGCGAGCGTCTCGTTTACCTGAATGATCAGGCCGTCGGTATGTATCGACAGATAGCCAACCGGGGCTTGTTCGTAGAGGTCCACAAAATCCTCGATTGGTGCGCCTCCAGGTGCATTATGGCTGGCGTTAGACAAAGGCGCGGATCGCCCCGATGACTTCCTCGGGCGCGCTCAAATTGGGGCAGTGTCCGGTCGCATTGAGGTAGACGATGCGGCTGCCGGGTATATGGCTGTGGACGTACTCGCCAACCTGTATGGGCGCTATGCTGTCCTCCTGGCATTGAAGGATCAGCGTCGGGACCGCTACCTTTTCGAGGTCCTGCCGGTTGTCCGACGTGAAAGTGACACGCGCAAAGTTGCGGGCGATCTCCGGATCCATCCGGCAGAAGCTGGCTGTCAGTTCCTCGCTGAGTTCGGGCCGATCGGCATTCCCCATGATAACCGGAGCCATGGTGGCCGACCATCCCATGTGATTGCGACCGAGGAACTCCAGCAGTTCGTCGATTTGCTCGGCATCGAAACCGCCCGAGTAGTTCACGTCATTGATATAGCGTGGCGAAGGGCTGACCAGCACGAGGCGGCCGAACAGGCCTGGCGCTTTGAGAGACGCCAGAATTCCGATCATTGTGCTTACGGAGTGGCCGACGAAAATTGCATCCTTGAGCCCAAAGTCCCGGCCGATCTCTATGAGGTCGTCGACGTAGCCGGACAAAGACGCGTATTTGGCGGGGTCATACGCCTCGATGTCGGAACTGCCTGCTCCGACATGATCGAACGCCACGACGCGAAAATCCTCTTCAAACGAAGGGGCCACGAACCGCCACATATTCTGGTCGCAGCCATAGCCATGCGCGAAAACGATCGTTCGCACCCCGCTTCCCTTTACCCGGACGTTATTTCTTCGACCACTCGACATCCAACCTCTGCGGAGGCTCGCCGGATAACGCAGATTTGCGTATCGCGAGCCGCCCTCGTCATTGACATACCAAAAATCTATCTGCCGAGCCAAGGATGTTAGCGCTGTGCAAAGACCTCCTCTCCGCGAGGCACCATGTCCACGTTAACTCTCTGATCCTGCTGATGAGCGCCACACGCATAAGACCGCGTTGCATATCTCAAGACTGGCGCACCAACCGTGACTTACGCTTCGATCTGAGTGAGGTAGGCGCAAAACATGTCGGCCATGGCGTCAGCGTAGGCTGCGATTTCTTCTACCGATCGCTCTCCGTCTGAAAAACTTTTGCCCACTTCGCCCATCGTGTTCAGGACGAGGTCAGCCGCCAAAACGCGCGTCGCAGCTGAGGATACGGGCAAGACCTCCTCGATGAAGTCGCTGAACATCGCGTCACCTTCGGCGCGCTTCGATTGCGCTTCGGGTGCATCGCGATACAGCGGCGCAGCATCGCTAAGGGCAATGCGCATCTTCGCTTCCTGGCACTCCGACGAGAGAAAGGCATGGACGAGGGCCCGAAGGCGATCGAGCGGAAGCTGCCCCGCATCAGCGAGGATATCGCGCATCATCGTCGATGTTTCCTGCCACTCCTCGCTCTGCAGGCGAAACAGGATGGCGGCCTTGTTCGGGAAATACTGGTAAAGCGACCCGATGCTGACGCCTGCCCGTTCGGCCACGCGCGCCGTTGTAAAACGGTGTGCGCCTTCTTGCGCCAAAACCTGAGCCGCCGCGTCCAGAATGGCCGTCACCAAGCATGAAGAGCGCGCCTGCTTCGGTTTTTTCCTTTGAGAAATTAGTGGCTTGTCAGATGGCACCGTTCAGGCTCCAGCAAACGCGATTAGTAAATGTGAGCTATTGATCGTATTTTAAGGGGGAGCCAAGAACAAGCCTTTGAACGGATGAATGCGATGAATACTCTGACTTCGAAACCTCTGGCACTGTTGCTCGATCACCTATTCTCGGAAGCCGATGCCGCAACCAGCCCGGCACTCAAGTCCATGCCCAAGGACGAGCGTAATCGCCTCCTGAAGAGCAAGACCGAATACCTGCAATTCTACAGCCTAGTGAAGGATCTGTGGCTACCGGTGTCGCGCGAGACCGGATCGCTGCTTTACCTGATGGCGCGCAACAGCCAAGCAACGTCAATCGTCGAGTTCGGCACGTCGTTCGGCATCTCGACCCTCTACCTAGCCGCGGCCCTCCGCGACAATGGTGGCGGTCGCCTGATCACCACCGAGTTCGAGCCCTCCAAGGTGGCGCGTGCCCGTCGCAACCTTGAAGAAGCTGGGTTGGCCGATCTTGTCGATGTGCGCGAGGGCGACGCGCTGCAGACCCTTGCGCAGAACCTGCCGGCAACGATCGACCTGCTCCTGCTTGACGGGGCCAAGGCGCTTTACGGTGAAATCCTTGATCTCCTGGAGTCCCGACTGCGGCCAGGGGCGCTGATCATCGCTGACGATGCCGACCAGAACCCGGACTACCTGGCGCGCGTGCGGTCAACGGGCGGAGGCTACGTATCCCTGTCGTTCGGCGATGACGTCGAACTGTCCCTGCGCACCGACTGAACACATCAACAAAGGAGGAACTACCATGCATATCTTCGTCACAGGCGCGACTGGCTGGGTCGGCTCAGCCATCGTCGCCGACCTGCTCGCGGCCGGGCATCAGGTTACGGGCTTGTCCCGTTCAGCGGATAAAGGCGAAGTCTTAGCTGCGACAGGCGCAAGGGTTGTGCACGCTAGCCTCGACGACCACGCGGCGTTGCACGAAGCCGCGAACGCCGCCGATGCCGTGATCCACACGGCATTCAACCACGACTTTTCCCGCTTCGCTGAAAACGCTCTGCAGGATCGGCGTGTCATCGAGGTCCTCGGCGATGCCCTGCATGGCTCCGACCGGCCTTTGTTGGTGACATCGGGCCTTTCCGGCCTGAAGCGTGGTGCGACCGAGGCCGACATGGCTGCCGACGCCTCACCGCGCAAATCCGAGCAGGCGGCTCGCAGCCTGGCCGAGCGTGGCCAGCGGGTGGCCACGATCCGGCTGGCGCCGTCGGTTCACGGTGTCGGCGAAACCCATGGCTTCATGCCGATCCTGATCCGGACCGCGCGGGAGAAGGGCGTGTCGGCCTACATCGAAGAGGGGGCTAACTGCTGGGCCGGCGTGCATCGCCTGGACGCCGCCCGCGTGTACCGCCTCGCGCTCGAAACGGGCGTGACGGAGCCCGTCTACCATGCCGTGGCGGAAGAGGCCGTGCCGTTCAAGGACATCGCGAGCGTCATCGGTCGTCGTCTGGGCTTGCCGGTCGAGTCGCGGGAGCAGGAACATTTCGGCTGGTTCGCCATGATGGCCCGCGCCGACATGAGCGTCTCCGCCGCCCGGACCCGTGCGGCGCTCGGCTGGCAGCCGACCGGGCCGGATCTGATCGGCGAGCTGGACGACGACCGCTACTACGCAGGGTAAAGCAGGTCCATCCACGACCGCCGTAAGCGTTCACGTCAGCCAACGCCTCCACCAGAGCCGGCAGGGGTAGGAGCCCGACCCTAGTCGGTCATCAAATCAAGGAAGCGTCGCCATGAGTTTCCCCGAACAATCCCGTGCAGCCTACCGGCAGGTCGTGGCCCTGACCGGCGCACTGTTCCTTTCCTATCTGACCGTGGCCATGTCACTGCCTGCCGTGCCGGTGCATGTGGTCCAGCATCTTGGCCTGCCGAACGCGGCGGGTGGCCTGGCGATCGGCATCGCATTCCTGTCCACCATCCTGACCCGGGGCATCGCCGGCGGCCTGAGCGACCGCATCGGCGGCAAGCTCTGCATGCAGCGCGGCCTCTTGATCTATGCCGTCGCGTGCGTGATCTGCTTGACGTCGAGCTGGGGCACGTTGCCCAACTTGACCGCCTATACGGTGTTGATTGCCGGGCGGCTGCTGGTAGGACTCGGCGAAAGCCTTGCCATGGTGGGCATGATCAGCTGGGCCATCGGCCTGATGGGGCAGCCCCAGACGGGACGCGTCATGGCTTTGGTCGGTGCCGGCATGTACGGCTCATTCGCGGTCGGCGGCCCGCTCGGCATGATACTGCTTGGACGGACTGGCTTCGCCGGCGTCATGGCGGCCTGCACGCTGCTGCCGCTGATCGGCCTGCTCGCGATCCAGGCGATCCCTGCGGTCGCTCCGAGCCCAGGCCGTCGCGAGTCGTTCTGGCGGATCATCGGCCAGATCTGGCAGCCCGGTACCGTCGTGGGCTTCCAGGGTGTCGGTTTCGCGGTCCTCGGTGCGTTCTTCTCGCTGTATTTTCTGAGCCGAGGCTGGCCCTATGCCGGTTTGGGCCTGACATGCTTCGGTCTGGGGTTCGTTGCTGTTCGCCTGCTTTGCGGTCATTTGCCTGATCGGATCGGCGGGACACCAGTGGCGCTTGTATCGCTCGGGGTCGAGGCCTGCGGTCAGTTCTTGCTCTGGCAGGCATACACTCCCTTAATGGCATTGGCCGGTGCCCTGCTGACCGGGCTAGGCTGCTCCATGGTGTTTCCGGCCATGGGAGCGAACGTGGTGAAGCGAGTGCCACCGCACCTCAGGGGCACCGCGATCGGCGGCTTCGTGATCTTCCAGGATTTGGCATATGGCGCGTCGGGCCCGCTTGTCGGGTTGCTGGCCGACAAGACCAGTTACTCGACCGTGTTCTTGGTCGGCGGCGTGGCAGCCTTGCTGGCTATGACCTTGACCTTGCGACTTCATCGAGCAGTACTCATCGCGCCAGCTTGATGGCAGGAAAGCAGCCTCCCTTCATGGTGCATCACTTAAGACCGATGCACCAACCTGACGGCCCTACTCTGTCATAGGCTTAGCCGGTGCAAATGCTCGGTGCAGGACCCTTAGCTTATGGGCGGTATGGCCCGGAGAACAGGTCGCCGAGCGCCTTGCGCATGCGGAGCGTCAACCATCGCTGCCGGTGATGCTCTTCACGATCGTGCAGCATGTGGCACCGCTGGCAGAGGGCTTTCAGGTTCCTCGGGCTGCTGTTGACCGGATCGTGATCCAAGTGCGCCGTTGCGAGATAGACGGTCGTGGTGGTCCCCTGCTCCGGGTCGATAGACAGCCGTGGAAGCGTTCTGCCCTTTCCGCAGCGCCAGTGCGCCCGTTCCTCGTCGTACCATCTACCGTCGCCGAGGTGGCGCACCGTCATGCCGTGTGGGCGACCGCAGCCTTCGCAGCGCCCCTTAGCCCGTTCGAAGCGGATCACTGCAGAGAGCTGCTGCCAGTCGATCGGGTACAGGTATTTGAGGTGTGGGCGGATCGGCATCAGGCCCCTCCTGCCTGGCGGCGCGCAGCCGGGAAATACTGGTAGAAAGTCCCTCGGGTGACATCGAGGCGGCGCGCGATCTCGGCCACCGAGATAGTGTGGTCCTTCAGCATGGCCCGCGCTGCGGCCAGGTCTGCCTCGGTGAGCTTCTTCCGCCGCCCACCTTTCCGACCACGGGCAAGCGCGGCCTTCAGGCCTTCCATGGTGCGTTCGCGGTTGAGGTCGAGGAAATACTCGGCCATGGCACCGTGGACCTGCAGGGCGAAGCGCCCATGGGCTGTTTCGCTGTCGAAGTGTTCTGTCAGGCTCTGAAACCGGACACCATCACGGCGCAGCGTGTCGAGGGTACGCATCATCTCGACGAGCGAGCGACCGAGGCGGTCGAGCTTCCACACCACCAGGATGTCATCGGGACGGAGGAACGCGAGCGCAGCTTCGTATTCCGGCCGGCTGGTCCGAGCCTTGCCAGACTTCTTCTCTTCGAAAATGCGTTCGCACCCGGCCTTGCGAAGCGCGTCACGCTGCAGGTCGAGGTTCTGGTCGGCAGTTGAAACACGGGCATAGCCGATAAGCATGTCCGTATTCTGCAATATTACCGTTTATCATACAATAGAAAAATAGACACGCTTTCCAGACATTTACAGCCTGCTTTTTGGGTATCGGGCGCAACCAGCAGGATATGTCTGGAAAAGGGTCGTTTTCCCGACAGATAGGCAGCCCCACGGACAACCTGGACTGTGTTAGGATCATGCATGCGCGAGTGGTTCCCTCTCACCGATTACGAATTTTATGCTTTCGTGGCTTCGGGCATGTTCCTGATCGCGGCAGTCGATTACTGCTATACGGGAGGAGTTCTGGTTGGCCGCACTGAGTGGACTGTCGTTCAGGGTGTTTTCTGGACTGTAGTGGCTTATGTGCTCGGCCAAATCTGCGCCGCCCCTTCTTCTGCAGTCGTCGAGTTCCTGCTGGCCAGGGTCTGGCTGCGCTCGCCGGCAACAGTCGCTTTAGGGATCGGCAAGCGCCGCTGGCGGGAACACGTCGTGGCGTGGCTCTTTGCCAATCGCGAATATGCGCCGCTTTCATCGGCGGTGCAGAACAGGATCAAAAAGGCTGCTGCTACCAAATTGAAAGTAAACGTCGACGATCTCGACGCGGAAGCCGTCTTCCAGGTCGCTTTTCCAGCGGCCCGCGGGCAGGAAGACTCAGCCAAGCGACTCGACAGCTTTATCAACAGCTATGGCTTTTGCCGGAACATCTGCTTTGTGGCGATCATCGCCACGCCCATGCTCGCCTTGAAATATCACAGGGACCACATGACGCTCGATCTGGTTCTGCTTTCGACGTAGATCGTGTTTGCTGTGGGGATGTTTGGCCGGTTCATAAAGTACTACGCTGCTTATGGTCGGCAGGTCCTCTCTGCTTACAGCCATACTGTCGATTAGGCCTGGTCGATCATTGGCCTGCCAACTCGGCCACTTCGCTGATCAAAGCCGAATAGCCTTCTGGGTGCGCGATCAGCATCAGCGCAGGATAGAACTGGCGCAGCGCCAGGCGCGCTGCTGTTGCTGCGTCCAGCCTTGAGGGTCCACTTGGCATCAGGTGGTTGTGCCAGGTGCCAAGCACATGAAGTGAGCCGCCGGCTTCCCGCATCAATCGGGCAATAGCTGGCCGAAGGCCCTGGGTGCCAAGCGTGAACCGCTCTGCGGTGAAGATGCTGTCCGGTGGCGCCTCGATCAGGTCAACGACCTGAAAGGTCTCGGACGCCTGAACGTAGCGGCCGACAATAACGCCGCCGGTTTCTACCCCGGGCCGCGCTGCAATCCTTTCCCTGATGAGCACGTCGACCCGCGCGCTGACGCGCACATGCCGGTCGCCTACTGCGAAGGCGATCATCGGATCTATGTCGACCGACTGCCAAATTTGGGAGAGCCCGTCTGAGAGGATGTGGCCCAGATCGATATGGCCCGGCAGCGACGCTTCCCGACTGATCAATCGGCGGTGCACGGCCTCCGCAAGCCCGGCCGCGAATGTGCTCAGCCGGCTGTCGGGCATCGGGAAAGTGAGGGTGCCGGATCGTGTCCCCTGACGTGGTGTAGCTGATGAGGCCATCACAGTGCCCGGCT